>CAYWSJ010000016.1:0-45145 GCA_964461045.1 uncultured Bacteroidales bacterium
CATAGAAAAACTTTAATAATATAATGAGGGCATTTTTTAATACCATACAAAATATTTGGAAAATTGAAGATCTTCGGCAACGAATACTCTTCACATTAGGTATCATTTTAATCTATCGTTTAGGAAGTTTTGTGGTCTTACCTGGAGTTGACCCCATGCAATTATCTGCATTGAAAGAACAAACTTCCGGTGGTGTTTTAGGATTGTTAAACATGTTTTCCGGAGGGGCTTTTTCAAATGCTTCTATTTTTGCTTTAGGTATAATGCCCTATATTTCAGCATCGATTGTTATTCAATTATTGGGAATTGCTGTACCTTATTTTCAAAGGTTGCAACGTGAGGGTGAAAGCGGAAGAAGAAAAATTAATCAGATTACAAGATATCTGACTGTTATAATTCTTGTTATTCAAGCACCAGGATATTTGAAAAACTTGCAGGTGCAACTCCCTGAATCAGCTTTTGTGTTAGAAGGTAGTTTCTTCTGGATATCCTCTGTTATTGTACTTGCATCAGGATCCATGTTTATAATGTGGCTCGGTGAAAGAATTACTGACCGAGGTATTGGAAATGGGATCTCATTAATTATCATGATTGGTATCATAGCCCGATTGCCATTTTCACTTTTTGCTGAATTCGGTTCAAGATTGAATGAACAGGGAGGAGGTCTGGTAGCATTTTTACTTGAAATGATCATTCTTTTCTTTGTATTTGTTGGAACCATTATGTTGGTTCAGGGAACAAGAAAGATTCCGGTGCAGTATGCAAAACGTATTGTCGGGAACAAACAATATGGAGGCGTTCGGCAGTATATTCCATTGAAAGTGAATTCAGCAGGTGTTATGCCAATTATTTTTGCACAGGCTTTAATGTTTGTTCCTATTACAATAGCCGGATTTGCAGGTTCTGAAACAATGAGTGGCTTTGCCGCTGCATTCTCGAATATAACAGGATTTTGGTATAATTTTACCTTTGCTACGTTGGTTGTATTGTTCACTTATTTCTATACAGCCATCACAATTAATCCTTCACAAATGGCGGAAGATATGAAGAAAAACGGAGGTTTTATACCTGGTGTTAAGCCTGGAAGAAAGACAGTGGAGTTTCTGGACAAGATTATGTCAAGGATAACTTTCCCAGGGTCATTGTTCCTTGCATTAATTGCCATTCTTCCCTCTTTTGCTATGATAGCCGGAGTTAATAATCAATGGGCTCAATTTTATGGTGGAACTTCACTGCTGATTTTAGTAGGTGTTGTTCTTGATACGTTACAACAAATTGAAAGTCACTTGTTAATGCGTCATTACGATGGATTAATGAAATCAGGAAGGATAAAAGGTAGAACAGGCGGAGGCGCTTCAGTAATATAAACTATTAATGTTCTTTGAATGCTTAAACTTAAAAGTGCAGAGGAGATAGAAATTTTAAGGGAGAACAATCTGTTGGTGTCAAAAACGTTAGCAGAGGTGGAAAAATATATTAAACCTGGCGTAACGACACTAAAACTCGACCAGATTGCTGAAGAATTTATCAGAGATCATGGTGCTGAGCCAGGATTTAAAGGATATGGCGGTTTTCCTAACACTCTTTGCACTTCGGTTAATGATGAAGTTGTGCATGGAATTCCTTCCGAATATGAATTAAAGGAAGGTGATATCGTCTCCATTGATTGTGGAACTTATATGAAAGGTTACTATGGAGATTCTGCTTATACTTTTGAAGTTGGTGAAGTCGACAGGGAAGTTCAGGAATTATTAAGAGCGACCAGAGAGGCATTGTTTAAAGGGATTGAGAAAGCAACAGCAGGAAACAGAGTAGGGGATATTAGCCATGCTGTACAAAGTCATGCAGAAAACCACGGATACGGTGTTGTTAGAGAATTAGTTGGACATGGTTTGGGTTCTAATATGCACGAATCCCCGGAAGTGCCCAATTATGGGAAGCAAGGAAGAGGAGCGAAACTAAAGGAAGGATTGGTTATTTGTATTGAACCCATGATTAACCTTAAAACAAGAAATATAAGACAAGATAAAGATGGCTGGACCATCCGTACAATGGATGGGAAACCATCTGCACATTTTGAATTGGCATTAGCCATTACAAATGAGAAAGCAGATATTTTGTCGACTTTTGATTATATTGAAAAACAATTAACAAATAAAATATAGAATCGGTTATGGCCAAACAACCTTCTATTGAACAAGACGGAACAATTGTGGAAGCATTATCAAATGCTATGTTTCGCGTAGAACTTGAAAACGGACATATTATAACAGCACATATCTCAGGGAAAATGCGAATGCATTACATAAAAATTCTCCCTGGTGATAAGGTGAAAGTAGAAATGTCACCTTATGATTTATCAAGAGGTCGAATAACATACAGATATAAATAAAAAAATATTGAAAAATGAAAGTAAGAGCATCATTAAAAAAACGAAGCAGCGATTGTAAAATCGTGAGAAGGAAAGGCCGTTTGTACGTGATTAACAAAAAAAATCCTAAGTTTAAACAGAGACAAGGATAATTATTTTTAATTTTGCACTCAAATTTTATAAGATATGGCAAGAATTGTTGGAGTAGATTTACCTAAGAACAAACGAGGAGTTATAGCATTAACTTATATCTACGGTATTGGCAAAAGTACTGCTTCAAAAATAATGGAAGAAGCAGGGATCGATAAAAATATTAAAGTCCAGGATTGGTCTGATGACCAGATTTCAACCCTACGTAATATATTGAATGAAAATTACAAGGTTGAAGGAGCATTGAGGTCAGAGGTTCAGATGAACATCAAAAGACTAATGGATATTGGATGTTACCGCGGCATACGACATAGAATTGGCATGCCTGTTAGAGGACAATCTACCAGGAATAATGCACGAACTAGAAAAGGAAAGAAAAAAACTGTTGCTAATAAGAAGAAAGCTGTTAAATAATTTAGAATTATGGCAAAGAGATCTAAAACAATAAGAAAGAAAAAAGTTACGGTTGAGCCTACTGGTCAAGCCCATATTCATGCCTCTTTCAACAACATTATTATTTCGTTGACAAATAGTAATGGGCAGGTGATTTCCTGGTCGTCTTCCGGAAAGATGGGTTTTAGAGGATCAAAAAAGAATACTCCGTATGCAGCTCAGATTGCTGCTAGTGATTGTGCAAAAACTGCATATGATCTTGGAATGAGAAAGGCTAAAGTATATGTAAAAGGACCAGGATCGGGTAGAGAATCTGCTATTCGAACCATTAATAATGAAGGAATTGAGATAACTGAAATTGTTGATGTTACTCCTTTACCTCATAACGGATGTCGTCCACCCAAAAGAAGAAGAGTTTAATTAATAATTTGGAAAAATTATATTTATGGCTAGATATAGAGGACCAAAGTCAAAAATAGCAAGAAAGGTGGGGTCTCCAATTTTTGGACCTGACAAGTATTTTGAAAAGAAAAATTACCCACCAGGACAACACGGAATTAGTAAGAAGAGAAGAAAGCAGTCAGAATACGGTGTGCAGCTCTTAGAAAAGCAAAAAGCAAAATATACCTACGGTTTAGCTGAAAGACAGTTCTTTAATACATTCCAAAAAGCCTCGCAAAGAAGAGGTATTACCGGGGAAAATTTATTACAGCTTCTTGAATCAAGACTGGATAATGTAGTATTCCGTTTAGGAATTGCCCCTACAAGACGAGCTGCAAGACAATTTGTATCTCATAAGCATATTACTGTTAATGGTGAAGTAGTTAATATACCGTCTTATAATGTTAAAGCCGGAGACCTTATAGGTGTGAGAGAAAGATCAAAATCACTGGAAGCCATTACAGAATCTTTGGAATCTTCTGATGTTGCAAAGTATTCCTGGCTGGAATGGGATAGCAGTCAAATGACCGGAAAATTTTTAAATACACCGGAAAGAGAAGAAATACCTGAAAAAATTAAGGAACAGTTAATAGTAGAATTGTATTCAAAATAATCTTAATATTATTATTTTATGGCATTACTAGAATTTCAAAAGCCCGATAAGGTTATAATGATAGAGTCTGACGAAACTCAGGGAACATTCGAGTTTCGTCCGCTTGAACCAGGGTACGGTATAACTGTAGGTAATGCTTTGAGGAGGGTTCTTTTATCATCACTCGAAGGTTATGCCATTACTAAAATTAAGATAGAGGGAATTGATCACGAGTTTTCAACCATTACCGGAGTTATTGAAGACGTAAGTGAAATAATCCTGAATCTTAAACAAATACGGTTTAAACAACTAACAGAAGATGTGAATCAGGAAAAAATAAATCTCACCGTTAGTGGAAAAGAAGAATTTAAAGCTGGTGATTTTAATAATTTCCTGACCAATTTTGAAGTACTTAATACAGACCACTTAATCTGTAGAATGGAGCCTGATGTTAAGCTACAGATGGAAATTCATATTGATCATGGAAGAGGATATGTTCAAGCTGAAGAAAACAGATCCGAAGAGGATGAAATTGGTATTATTGCAATAGATTCTATTTTTACTCCAATCAAAAACGTAAAGTATTCTATTGAAAACTATCGTGTTGAGCAAAAGACAGACTATGAAAAACTTGTCTTCGACATAACAACGGATGGTTCAATTCATCCTAAAGAAGCTTTGAAAGAAGCTGCTAAAATACTTATTTACCATCTGATGCTTTTCTCTGATGAAAAAATAACTCTTGATACAGAAGAGAAGTACAGTGCTGAAGAATTTGATGAAGAGGTTCTGCATATGCGACAGCTTCTGAAAACCAGGTTGGTGGATCTTGATCTGTCTGTAAGGGCACTGAATTGTTTGAAAGCTGCAGAAGTAGATACTTTAGGTGATTTAGTCCAGTATAACAGAAATGATCTGCTGAAATTCAGGAATTTTGGTAAGAAATCTCTGGCTGAACTTGAAGAATTGCTGGATAAGATGAATTTAAGTTTTGGAATGGATGTTTCTAAATATAAATTAGACAAAGAGTAAAAGAATGAGACACGGAAAAAAATTAAATCATTTAAAAAGGAAGAGCGCGCATAGAAAAGCCATGCTTGCAAATATGGCTTCATCGTTAATCATGCATAAAAGAATAAAGACGACAACGGCTAAAGCTAAAGCGCTGAGAACCTATATTGAACCTTTGATTACAAAAGCTAAAACTGATAATACACACTCCAGAAGAGTTGTTTTTAGTTATTTAAAAAATAAGTATGCGGTATCTGAATTGTTCAGAGATGTTGCTGAAAAGATTTCGGACAGGCCTGGTGGATATACACGAATTCTTAAAACAGAAAATCGGTTTGGTGATAATGCTGAAATGTGTTTTATAGAATTGGTGGACTATAATGAAAATTATACATCACCCGGAAAATCTAAGTCTAAATCTACTAAATCCAGAAGAAGCCGAAGAGGTGGAAAAAAGAAAAAGACCCAGGAAGAAACAGCTGCTGAACAGACAACAGAATCTGCTGAAGCTTCTGTAAAAACAGAGGAAAAATCAGAAGAACCTTCTAAAGATGAACAAAAGAAAGAAACTCCTAAGTCAGAATCTAACCAGACTAAGGAAGTAAAATCTACTGAAGAAAAAACTGAAGAGAAAGAAGCTTCAAAGGAGAATAAGGTTGCTGAAGAAAAGAAAGAAGCTCCTCAAAAGAAAAAGGAAGAGGATCAGAAAGCTCAGAAAGAAGGGAAAGCAGAAGAAAAGGACGCTGAGAAAAAAAATCAGAAAAAAGAAAAAGATCAGGAAGGCAAAGATAAAAACGAAGAATAGAAAGAATAATGATTTCCTTGATATACGGAGGCTGTCTAATTTAGACAGCCTCTTTTTTTGATGAAATTTACAGGCAAAGAAACTTGCAGTCGTAAAAAATATTCCTTTGTTTTTAAGATATCCTTATCCTCTTTTATTTAGGAAGGAAAATTATAGAAACAATTAGTAGACCTGTGATTAATTAACTTTTGCATTGTTTATTTTATTGAATAAATTTGGTACCTTTATGTAATTAAATAACAAAAATAAAATTTTAATTATGGGTAAAATAGTAGATATTAAAGCCAGACAAATACTCGACTCAAGAGGAAATCCCACAGTCGAGGTAGATGTATATACAGATCATGGGGCAATGGGATCAGCGGCTGTTCCTTCGGGTGCCTCCACAGGAGTTTATGAAGCTGTTGAGCTTAGAGATAATGATTCATCAAAATTTATGGGGAAAAGCGTCTTGAATGCTGTTGATAATATCAATAAGAAAATTAAAGACGAGATCATTGGTGAATTTGTAGATGAACAAACAAGAATAGACAAGAAATTAATTGAACTTGATGGCACAGATAACAAAGAAAATCTCGGAGCTAACGCCATTCTTGGAGTCTCTTTGGCTGTGGCTAAAGCTGCTGCTATTGAATATGAATTGCCTCTTTTCAGGTATATTGGAGGAGTAAATGCCAAAACTTTGCCTATTCCAATGATGAATATACTTAACGGAGGACAACATGCTGATAATAAAATAGATATACAGGAGTTTATGATAATGCCTGTTAATGCACCTTCCTTCTCAGAGTCTCTTAGAATGGGAGCAGAAGTATTTCATAATTTAAAAAAAGTATTAAAAAATAACAATCATTCTACAAATGTTGGTGATGAAGGTGGCTTTGCGCCCCTTCTTGATTCTAATGAGGCTGCTATTGAAACCGTTTTACAGGCAATTGAAAAGGCTGGTTACAAACCTGGTGAAGATATCTATATTGCTTTAGATCCTGCAGCATCAGAATTCTATAATAAGGAGAAAGGTGTTTATCATCTGGAGTCTACAGGTCAGGAGTTGAGTACTAAAGATATGGTTAATTACTGGAAGGTTTGGGCTGAAAAATATCCAATAATATCCATTGAAGATGGACTAGATGAGGATGACTGGGAAGGCTGGAAAGAACTTAATAAAGAATTGGGAGATAAGATACAACTGGTTGGAGATGATTTATTTGTAACTAATGTAAAAAGACTTTCAAGGGGAATTGAAGAGAAATCAGCCAATTCTATTCTTATTAAGGTTAATCAAATTGGTACTTTAACTGAAACAATTGACGCTGTCCAATTAGCTAATAACCATTCGATGACTTCTGTTATTAGTCACAGAAGCGGAGAGACAGAAGATACAACTATAGCAGACCTGGCAGTTGCTTTGAATACAGGTTTAATTAAAACTGGTTCTGCATCGCGTTCAGATAGAATTGCTAAGTATAATCAGTTAATTAGAATTGAGGAGATGTTAGGTAATACTGCTGTTTTTAATGGGAAGCATTTTAAATTTATATAAATAATTTCAAAGAGAACTGTAACATTTTCTTTTATAAACTGTTAATGTTACAGTTCTCTTATAACTAATTTGAAAAAAGATCTGTCTTTATATGCTTTATAGTTTCAAACAATATCTTTAAATCTATAAAGTTTTCCTGCTAATAAATTAAAATGAGGAAGTATCTGTTTATATTAATTCTGGTTTTCATTGCATTTGCTAAGAATGAAGCCTATTCTCAAATAATACAAAGGTTTTCGTATTCAGTAGAAGATGGCCTTTCACAATCTAATGTTAATTGCCTGTTAAAAGATGAAAGAGGCTTTTTATGGATTGGAACCCAGGATGGATTAAATAGGTATGACGGATATGAATTCAAAATATTTAAAAACCTTCCAGGTGACACAAATTCAATTTCAAACAACTACATTAATGATTTAATAGAAGATGAAGATGGGAAGATTTGGATTGCAACAAATCAAGGTTTAAACTACTTTAATCCATATAACGGAGATTTTAAAACTTTTTATACCAAGAAACAAGACAATTCACTACCAGAAAACAGGGTACTTGATCTGTATTATGATCAAAATGGAATAATCTGGATTAAAACCCTCCATTATCTATCCAGGTTTAATAGCAAAACCCAAACCTTTTCCAATTATAAACATTACAGTGATTATTTTAATTTTTATGATGGCATAAGCACTTATGAGATATTAAGAGATAAAAAAGGAAGACTGTGGGTAGCTACAAAAGATGGATTGAATTATTTTGATGAGGAAAGAGAAGTTTTTAAAAGATATAAGTACGAGAAAGGAAACAGAAGTTCCTTAACAGACAACAATATTCAGACAATTTATGAAGACAGAAAAGGTAATTTATGGATAGGAACAAATTCAGGACTTAGTAAATATAACTCTGAGAAGGATTCGTTTGAAAACTTTAATATTAATGCTGGAGATGGAACGCCTATAGGACGAAACAGTGTTAATGCTGTTTATCAGGACTTTGAAGGGTATTTGTGGATAGGTACAGATGCCGGACTTTATATATTTAATACAGAAAAAGAAAAATTTAATAGTGCTAATAAATGGGTAGCAAAATCTAGTCGATTGCTTGAAGCAAATATTAGATCAATAGAGCAGTCACGTGAAAAAATCATTTGGATTGGGACCCAACAGGGTTTGCTGAAGTTGCAAAGAAGTCTTAAGGATTTTAAGGTTTATGCAAAAGACCAGGAAAATGAACCATTGTTCGGGAGTAACTTAATCGCTTCTATTTTTCAGGATGATTATGGAAAATTGTGGGTAGGTACCTGGGATAAAGGAGTTTATATTTATGACAGGAGCTCTGGAGAAATTAGAAATTATAATCAGAGAAATTCACAAATTCCTGATAATGATGTTCATTCCCTGTTTTATGATTCGAATAATCGCTTATGGATTGGAACTGGGAGTGGAGTACTGTACTATGATTTCCAGGACCAATCATTTCAGAAACCAGATTTTTCTAACTGGAGCCAAGTTTTTCAGGATAACAGAGTATATTCAATAGATGAAGATAAAAAGAACAATATCTGGTTTGCTACGAGGAATGGCTTACATGTTTATGATGGAAAGAAATTACAAAGCTATTATAATGAATCCTATGACAAAAATTCAATTTCTTCAAATTTCGTTTATGATGTTATGGTTGATTCTAACCAGGATATCTGGGCTGCCACTAACAATGGACTGAATTTATTCGATCCTGATTCTGAGGTCTTCACAAGATATTTAAGAAAATCACAAACTTGTAAAAATTGTATTGTCAGTAACGAAGTAATTAGTTTGCATGAAGATAAAAAAGGTAATATCTGGATAGGAACTGTAGGCGGACTGAATAAATATGATACAACGAATGATGTGTTTTTTACTTATACAGAACAAAATGGATTGCCCAACAACCTGGTTTATTCTATAGAAGAGGATAATTCTGGGAATATTTGGATAAGTACAAATATGGGGCTGGCAATGTATGACAGAAAGCGGGATTCTTTTAGAATTTATAGCATATATGATGGATTGCAGAATTATGAATTTAATCATCTGGCTTCGTATAAAAATAAGGAGGGAGAAATATTTTTTGGGGGTCTTTCCGGTATAAATTATTTTTATCCAGATTCTATTAAAACCAGCAATTATAAACCTGATGTTAAGATCACTTCATTAGAGATTCTGGCAAATAAGAAAACAAAACAGATATTCTACATAAAACATGATTCTATTTATATTCCTTATAATAATGATTTGCTAACTATTAAGTTTGCGGCACTGGACATGGCCGAATCCAGAGAGAGTAATTATGCTTACAGAATGAAGGGACTTGAGAATGAGTGGGTCAAAATAAGCAAAAGAAGATATGCAACCTTTTCTAATTTACCTCCGGGGAAATATACTTTTAGCGTTAAAGGTTCAAACAGTGATGGAATATGGTTTGACTCCGGGACACATTTACATATTATAGTTAATACTCCTTTTTGGTTAACAAAGTTTGCCAAAGCCTTTTATATTTTAGCTATAATCTTTTTAATAGTATTGTTGTTCAGATGGAGAACTAAACGACTGAGAAAAGCAAACCAGGAATTAAAAGAAAAAGAAATTATTGCTCAGCAAGTGGCCAAGCAAAAAGAAGAGTTGAGTATAAAAAACAAAAGTATTACCGATAGTTTGATTTATGCAAAAAGAATACAGGAGGCGCTTTTACCTTCAAGAACAACTATTGAAAGTGCCTGTCCGAACTCTTTTGTCCTTTATAAACCTAAAGATATTGTAAGTGGCGATTTTTACTGGATTAATGAAAAAGGGAATAAATTATTTATTGCTGCAGTAGACTGTACGGGACATGGTGTTCCTGGAGCATTTATGTCAATTATAGGACTGGAATTACTTGACAATATTACTAATGAACAAGGAATCGAGGAAGCTGACAAAATATTATATGATTTAAACAAAGGAATTTCCCTTACTTTATCAAGAGATGATCAGGAAAGGAAAATTATAAGAGATGGAATGGATATTTCTCTATGCGTAATTGATAAGAATAAAAAGCAATTGCAATTTGCAGGTGCATTTCGTCCTTTATACATGATTCGAGATAATAAAATCAATGAAATAAAAGGAGATAGATTTTCTATTGGCATGATGGAAGATTCAATGGAAAATCCCAAAGTAACTGTACATACTTTTGATCTTAAGCAAGAAGACATTGTTTATATTTTTACAGATGGCTATGCCGATCAGTTTGGTGGTTCAGAAGGAAAGAAATACAAATATAGAAGATTCAGGCACTTATTGCTTAATATTCACAAACTGCCAATGGATAAACAAAAAGAATATCTGGATAATAGTATCGAAGACTGGAAAGGTGAGTTGGAGCAAGTCGATGATATTCTGATAATTGGATTTAAACCTTATTTATAATTCTGAAATTTATTGCTTTAATAAATCTTTCATTTTGTTTAATAAAGTTTCAATCTGGAAAGGTTTGCTTATATAGTCGTCTGTACCTGCTGCCAGACATTCTTCTTTATCCCCCAAAAGGGCATTTGCTGTAATCGCTATTATCGGTGTGTGAGTATTGGTACTTTTTTCTATGTTTCTTATTTTTTTGGTTGTAACAATGCCATTCATTATAGGCATCTGAATGTCCATTAGAATAATATCATATTTTACCGACCCGAATTTATCAAGTGCTTCTTTTCCATTGTTCGCAACATCAACATTTTTTACTACCTTTTTTAAACTTAAAAGTACAATCTTTTGATTAATAAGATTGTCTTCCACCAGAAGCACGTTAGCTTCCTCAAGGTTTAACGCTTTCTGCTCTCCTGGTTTGCCGATAGTTTCCTGTGCTTCTTTTTGTTTCTGACTTGCTTTCTCAAATGTAAGTAAAAACTCAAATTTGGTCTCACTGTTCTGTTGTTCAATTAATAATTTGCTTCCAAGCGACTCAATTGTTCTTTGGGCAATATTTATTTCAAGTTCGTGTACGAGGTCTTTTTTATTAGAGAGTTTATTAAAAAAGTCACTCAAACTACTTGTAATTAACTGAAAATTAACTTCTACTGAGTTGTTGTGTGTTTTATCTTCTGCAAGATTAATATTAATTGAGCGCTTTTTTAATTCTGAATTTTTAAGAATTTGTTCTATTAAATTAAGGAATATCTGTTTTACTTTCACAGGATCTCCAAGCAAAGGGTAGTCTATTTCAGAATTCAGGATGATGTTTTCTTTGTTTTCAGAATCTTTATCAACAAATAAATTAATGGTGTTTTTTAATGTATGATTAAGATCAAATTGAATTTGATATTTCTTTCTCTCCTGAACATCCACATTCGTTATGTCGGAGAAACTATTTACCACATCCACAAGATTATTGGTCGACGCAAGAATTGTATCGAAATAGTCCTTCTGTTTATCCTCAAGATCATTGGGATTAATCATGTTAGATACCACAACTATGTTATTCAGGGGTGTTCTGATCTGGTGAGAAACCCGTGAAATAAAATCCTCTTTGTCCTTTAATTCGTCAACTACCTGTGATATATCTTCTTCATGTTTCTGGATAATTGAAACTATACTTTGTTTTAGAAGATAAATGATAATAAATATAGAAAGATAACTGAAAATGAACACTATCTTATTTAAGAGACTAATTTCAGTTTGGTACGACTCAAAGAATGGGAGGAAAAGGGTAACTGAAACAATAATAAGAAATAAGGTTGATATAAGGTTTCCCTTTCTATTTAATAAAAGAACTGAAATTATCGGGAAACTGGAATACCATAGAATATTGCTGCTGGTAACTTTGCCAAGAAACAGCATTGTCAGGAGGAATAATGAAATATAAATTAAATTCAGAGTAGCCGGGAATTGATATTTCTTTTTATTTTGTTGCAAATAAATAAGATTGACAATAATTCCAACAAATATCGCAGCATTAACTATAAGAAATACTAAGTTACTTTTAGTATTATATAATTCCTTTAGGCTCGTAAAGATTATTAAAATAGAAAATAATACACCTATTGTATTTGTTATTAATAGCTTATATTTTATTTTGGTGTTTATTTGAAGGTTGCCTTTGAACAAAAATTTTATGATGGAATCAAAGAATTTCATATATTGCTTGAGCTTTTGTTTATTTTCCCGTAAAAATAATTAATAAATATATTAAATAGATGGCAAAGATCAATTAAATTTACGAAAAATTATCAAAAAAGATAATAAAGAGACATTTTGCTTATTCGAATGATATTTTAATTTTGCTATAAATTTATAAAAATAAGTACTTATGAAAAATTTAACTTTCTCCCTGGCTTTCTTAATTTTGCTGCCTCTTTGGGGTAGCGCTCAAGACGAAGATTATGTACCAACCCAAGCTGAATTAAACAAGTTTTTTAACACAAAAACATTAATTGTATTAGATCCTAACCCAATTTCTCATTATAATCATCAAATAAAGGAGGCGGTTAAAAATAATTGGGATCTCACAGAATACGAGTTTATTAAATATTCGGAATATGAAAAATATAAAAAAGATCCGAATTACTCATTTTTAATGGAAAATATTGTGGTTTTTGAAAAAGATAAAACCAAAGCGAGATATAGATTTATCAGCTTAATGTTGGGTAAAAAAGTTGTGCTCATGGAGGATATGCCTACATTGGTTGCTGTTCCTCTTTCTTACAGAGAGGTTGACCAGGAGTACTGGAGTTATAAATTAGGAGTTATATTACGGTTTATTCAAAAACATGTAAGGTTAATGAAAAAGAACCCGGATATTATATCCGATAATATTTTTGATTATTATAATAAAAACATGAAAGATATTAAGGGTAAAACACTATATCTTGTTAAAGATGAACTGGCAGAAGAAGTTAATACCAGGGAAGAAATAAAAGAATATTATCCTTACGATTTTAAAATAGTAACAAGAAAAAAAGTAGAGGAAGCCATTGAAGAACAGGACGAAGATATTGTATTTTTACACAAAGTAGGACCCCAGGGGAGCCGGCACAGAGCAAGGTGTTACAAAATATTAATGGGTTCAAAAGATGCTGAGTTTTATTACTTTGATTATCATTTTGTTAAAAAGGGAAGAACCCCGGATGGTTTCCTAAAAAAGGATTTTAAAAAATTAAAACGAAAAGCTGATGGCGGATGGTTTTAAAAATATCGTAATTGTATGTTAATTGTTGGAATTGCCGGTGGTACCGGTTCAGGAAAAACAACAGTTGTAAGAGAAATTATAAACAGGCTTCCTAAAAACGAAGTGGCTGTTATTTCACAGGATGCATATTATAAAGATAACAGTCATATTCCGATGGAAAAGAGGCAGGAGATCAATTTTGATCATCCGAACTCATTAGAATTTAAGTTACTGGTTGATCATATAAGGAAGCTCAAGCAAGGTCTGGTTGTTCAGCAGCCAATATATTCTTATTTGACCTGTAAGCGATCTGAAGAAACTGTCCCCATTGAACCGAAAAATGTAGTGATTATTGAAGGTATTTTGGTGTTGCAAAACATACCTCTCAGAAAATTAATGGATATAAAAGTATTTGTAGATGCCGATAACGATGATCGTTTAATGCGGGTTATTCAGCGTGATATTGCAGAAAGAGGAAGATCTGTAAATAAAGTGCTTGAAAGATATGAAAAAACAGTAAAACCAATGCATTTACAGTTTATTGAACCTACGAAAAAATATGCCGATATTATTATTCCTCAGGGTGGTCAAAACACCGTAGCTGTTAATATCTTAACTTCTATTATTGAAAAAAATCTTTACGATGAGGATCATTCAACTTAAAATGAAAAAATGAATTTATGCTGGAAAATTTGAAGTTGTCAAATATCTTATTTTTGGATATAGAAACTGTACCCCTCGAAAAATCTTTTAATGATTTGCCTGAAAAATTGCAGTATCATTGGGAAAGGAAATCTGCAAGGTTCAGGGAAAAGGAAGAAACAGCGGAAGATGTTTTTCAGAGGGCTGGTATTTATTCAGAATTTGGAAAAATAATTTGCATATCTGTGGGTATTATCCATTATACCGGGGAGGAAAAGAGTTTTAGGATCAAATCATTTTATGGTGATGATGAGAAAGATCTGCTGACAAGATTTGCTGCCTTGGTTAAACAAATGGAGAAGAATGATGAGGTTTATCTGGCAGCACATAATGGGAAAGAATTCGATTTTCCGTATATTGCCAGAAGAATGCTTGTTAATTCAGTAAAATTACCAAATGTACTTGATGTTCCCGGGAAAAAGCCCTGGGAAGTCAAATTTATTGACACAATGGAATTGTGGAAGTTTGGTGATTATAAGCATTTTACTTCTCTTGATTTATTAACGCATGTTTTTGATATTCCAACACCAAAGGATGATATTGATGGAAGTATGGTTGGGAAAGTTTATTGGGAAGATGGAGACCTGGAGAGGATTGTGCAATATTGTGAAAAAGACGTTTTAGCTGTTGCTCAACTTCTATTGAGATACAGGATCGAGGATATTATTAAACCTGAAGCTGTTGAATCGGTAAAATAAATTGATGCTGATTTTTTATAGATTCGATTCTAAGAATTTATGGATGCGATTCATAAATTCTTTTTTGTTTTCAGCGTGAACCCAATGACCAGCATTCTCAACAGATTCTAAAAAAAGGTTTGGGAAAAAACTCTGAATTTTTGATTTTTCACTTTCTTTTATGTAATCCGAATTTTTTCCTTTAATAAATAAGGTTGGTTTATTGAATTCTGAATTCTGCAGATCTTCTTCATTATCTATTCCCTCCATAGTCCTGGGAAGGTCGTTCCTTAGTGTGTTAATATTTAGCAGCCAGTAAAATTTTCCTTCATCATCTCTTTTTAAATTCTTGAGTAAAAATTGTCTTACTCTTTTAAAAGAAATCGATTCGGCCAGCTGTTCATCGGCCTCTTTTATGGTTTTTATTTGTTTTGTATCAAGATTGTAGAGAGCATTCAAAATATTTAAATGGCTTATTGTTTGGGGCGAATGTTGATCAATCATTTTATAGGAAAAAGGAGAAATGTCAACAACTATTAATTTTTTCACCTTTTCAGGATATTTTAGTGAAAAATAAATTGCTGTTTTACCTCCCATTGAATGCCCCATAATAACAGCTTGTTTTATTTGATGTTGATCCATAAAATTGAAAAGGTCATCACGCATAAGTTGGTAATTATGGTTTGGGCTGTGTGGTGAATTCCCATGATTTCTCAGGTCGAGAAGATATACATGATATTTTTTGCTCAGCTCTTTTCCTATATTTAACCAATTATCTGATGAACCATAGAGTCCATGCATTATTATGAATGGAAATCCTTCTCCTAATTCTTTATAATTTAATTCCATAATTTATTTAAGTTGTCTTTTGTACAATTGAATCGTATTTTCCAATCCATAATATATGGCATCGGAGATCAGTGCATGACCAATAGACACTTCTAATAAGCCTGGAATATGATCATGAAAATATTTTAAATTATTTAAATTGAGATCATGACCTGCATTCAGTCCTAATCCTGCCTTATCGGCTGTTTCTGCAGCCTTGATAAAAGGACTTATGGCTTTTTCTTTATTATTCTGAAAATTTGCAGCATAAGGTTCAGTGTATAATTCCACTCTGTCAGTTTCTGTATCAGCTGCATTTTTGATTAATTCAGGTTTTGTCTCTATAAATATCGATGTTCTTGCTCCTGTTTGTTTAATTCTTCTTATTACTTTTATTAGAAAGTCTTTATAAGTAATTGTATCCCAGCCAGAATTAGATGTTAGGGTATCTGGAGGATCAGGCACAAGGGTAACCTGTTGGGGTTTAATTTCTTCAATTAATTTTAGAAAATTTTCATCCGGATAGCCTTCGATATTAAATTCTGTTTTTATTACAGGTCTTATATCTCTTACATCCTGATACCTGATATGTCTTTCATCAGGTCTTGGGTGTACTGTAATTCCCTCTGCACCAAATCTCTCGCAATTAGTTGCTGCATCTAATACATTTGGAATATTCCCTCCTCTTGCATTTCTTAATGTAGCAATTTTATTTATATTTACACTTAATCTTGTCATGATTTTTGTATTAGATTAAAATAGAACATTATTAAAGGGCGTTTGTTAATTGACAAAAGTAAATATTTTTATTAAATCATAATTCATGATTGCGCAACAATTGATATCTGAAGAAATAAATCCGCTGAGAACTTCTGACACAGGGTTGGAGGCATTGAACTGGATGTCTTATTATAAAATATCCCATTTACCGATTGTTAATGATCAGGAGTTCCTGGGTTTGATTTCTGAAGAAGACATATATAATTTAAATAATCCAGGAGATCCTATAGGAAATCATAAGCTTTCCCTTTTTCGTCCTTATGTCTATTATAATCAGCATATTTATGAAGTTTTGCAAACGGCTTCAGGTTTAAAATTATCTGTGGTTCCTGTAATTGATGAAGAAAACCTTTATCTTGGATTGATTACAATGGTTGAATTAATGCATCAGTTTGCGAAGCTCACAGCAGTTGACAGCACGGGAGGTATAATTGTATTGGAAATCCATCAGAATGAGTACTCTCTTAGTGAAATTTCACAAATTGTAGAATCTAATGATTCAAAAATACTAAGCTTTTATATTACTACAAGATCAGAATCAGTGATGATGGAATTAACTCTTAAAGTAAATGTATCCGATATAACATCAATCATACAAACATTTAAGCGGTTTAACTATGAGGTGAAAGCATCATACCAGGAAGTAGATAAAAACGATGATTTAATGAATTCCCGTTATGAAATGCTTATGAAATATCTAAATATTTAATGAATAAATTCATTTATGAAAATTGCTGTTTACGGAAGAAAAATTGAAGAAAGATTCAGAGTATTTATAGATGAATTTTTTCATACTCTGAAAAACTACCATTTCGACATTCTTTTGCACGAGGATTTTTATAAATGTCTTAAAGAAAATTCAGGAACAGTCCCAGTCCCAGAAAAATTATTTAATAAATATGAAGATATAAAAAATGATGCTGATTTTATGGTCAGTATTGGAGGAGATGGAACTTTTCTGGATACTATTTCTATAGTTAAAGATTCAAATATTCCTGTTATTGGCATAAATACAGGGAAACTAGGGTTTCTTGCAAGCATTTCACAGGACAATATGAAAGCTGCCATTGACTCATTGTATCATGGGAAATATACAATTGAAAAAAGATCGGTAATTGAAATGCAAACGTCAAAGGATGTTTTCGGCAAGTTCAATTATGCTCTGAACGATGTTACTATTCAAAAGAAGAGCTCTGAAATGATCACTGTTCATGTGTATATTGATGATAAATATTTAAATACTTACTGGTCTGATGGATTAATTGTTGCCACACCAACAGGATCTACAGCATATTCTTTAAGTGTTGGAGGACCTGTTGTATTGCCCAACGCCAGTAATTTTATCATTTCGCCTATTTCTCCGCACAATTTAACAATGCGGCCGCTGGTAATTCCTGATGATACAAAACTTGTTTTGAAACCAGAAGGAAGATGCGATAAATATCTTCTTTCCATGGATCACAGATCTGCAGTGATTGATCGTTCAACACAAATAAGTTTGAAAAAGGCTCCATTTCACATACATGTTTTAAGACTTAATGATTCAAGTTATTATTCAACTTTAAGGAACAAGTTGATGTGGGGTATGGATAAAAGGAATTAACTTGTTTTAACAAAAAAATGTTTGTAATTTTAATTGTTTGAATTTTTTAAACATTATCTTTGCTAATTACGTATTAATAATATTAATATAATTGAGAGAAAGTAAATGAGTTCACACAGGAAATATATATTAATTATAATTCTTACCTTTTTATCAGTTCAGGTTTTTTCTCAAAGATGGAAATTTCAAAGATTTGAAATTACTGCAGGAGTAGGAAGTTCTAATTATTTTGGAGATATTGGGGGAGCAGCTGATGAATCAAATTTATTTGGACTGAAAGATATTGAGTTGAGTTATACAAGGCCTAATATTAATATAGGCGGGCGGTATCGTTTGCAAAAAGATATGAATATTAAAGGGAATTTTATATTTGGATATTTGGAGGCTTCGGATGTTGGTTCCAAAAATGAACCCAGGAATTTTGCCTTTAGTTCTTCAGTTTACGAATTAAGTTTTCAGTATGAGTATTCTATAATACCGGAAGAAACTCCCGTGAATTTTTCCATAGGAAACCTTCGGAGGGGATTAAGAAGCAGCAAGGCTTCCTTAAACACATATGTTTTTGCCGGAATTGGAGGTACATTTTTTAATGCAAAGCCTTTATCGGATTTTGATGGGAGTGACAGATTTGATGGAGGTAATAGTTTCTCACTTGTTATTCCTGTAGGAGTTGGAGTGAAATATCCTATCAATAGCCAGATAGGAATAGGTTTCGAATTAGGAGGGCGATGGTCAACTTCCGATTATTTAGATGGTTTTGCCAGTAAATATTCTTCACACAACGATATATACTATTTCAGCCTTCTTAACGTTGTATTCAAAATGGACACAAAATACCGCAGAAGACGGTTTAAGTTTTAAAAGGCTATATTTCCAGTAATGAAACAAAAAATATTCTTGTTTATTTTATTAGTGGTTTCGGGTCTTCATTTGAAAGCTCAGGATGAGTTAATGATTGGTTTTTCCGGAGGGACCACAGGATATCTAGGTGATTATAATAAAGACAATCCTTTTTATGCCCCTTCTCCATCTTATGGCTTCATACTGCAAACAGATTTTGATTACAGGTATTCATCCCAGTTTTTAATCAATTTTAACCGTGTAAGAGGAAACCTTAATGATTTTCCCGATTTTGTTTATCTGAACAGGCAAATTACAAAAGAATCTTTTAATAAAAAATTTGTAGAGCTTTCAATGGTTCTGCATTTTAATTTTTTCCCCTATAATACTTATACAATCAGGAAAAATAATTTTACGCCATATGTATATTTAGGGGGAGGAACGAATTATTATTTTGATGCAGAAAAAATTAATTTTCCATTAATAATTCCTTTTGGATTAGGAATTAAATATAATATCTTTGAGCGCTTTTCAATAGGAATTGAATGGGGAGCAAGGAAAATGTTTTACGATACTATGGATGGTGTTGAAAACATATATGACAGTGGGAATGTTCCTGTTATTCACAATGACGATTGGTATCATTCAACATTCTTGTTTCTGACATTCAAACCTTTTAGAGAAGAAATAGATTGTCCAGCTTATGAGGATTAATGTAATGAATTATGGTTAAGAAAGAAGATATAAGAAAAGATCGTTTGCCCAAACATATAGCTGTTATTATGGATGGTAATGGCCGTTGGGCAAAGAAGAGGGGAAGCCAAAGAATCTTCGGGCATAAGAATGGAGTAAAAGCTGTGAAAGAAACAGTTGAAGGAGCAGCTGAGTTAGGGATAGATTATTTAACTCTTTATGCTTTTTCCAGAGAAAACTGGAATCGCCCAAAACAAGAGATTGATGCTTTAATGAATTTACTGGTATCAACCGTAGATAAGGAATTAAGTACTTTGCAGGAGAACAAAATTAAGCTTTTTGTAATTGGTGATTTACAGGGGCTGCCAGAGAAGGTAAGAGAAAAGATTGAATACGCTATAAATGAAACTCATAATAATGATGGCCTGAACCTTGTTCTGGCATTAAATTATAGTGCCAGATGGGAAATCCTTAATGCAATGAAGCATTTTGGAGAGGATATAATTGAACAGGAAGAAAACAATGTTGATATTGATTTAGATTCTTTCCAAAAATATCTTACAACAGGTAATATTCCTGATCCTGATCTTTTAATCCGTACAAGCGGAGAACAAAGACTCAGTAATTTTCTGTTATGGCAATTGGCCTATAGTGAGTTGTATTTTACCAAAACATTATGGCCCGATTTCAGAAAAGATGACCTTTATAAGGCAATTATTAATTATCAGAACAGAGAAAGAAGATTTGGTAAAACCAGTGAACAAATAATCAAAAAATAAAAAGAATTCATATATGTTACGAAAGATTGTCCTAACCCTACTAACCATTTTTTTATTTATTCTTTCTGTAGTATCCCAGGAAAAAATATCTGAATTAGATGTCATTGATTATACCACCCCGGGTGAATATTTTATAAAGGATATTGATGTTGAGGGAATAAAATACCTGGATAAGCGAATTGTTGCTAATATATCCGGCTTGCGGGAAGGGACAACGGTTACAATCCCAGGTGAACAAATAACCAGGGCAATAGAAAATCTATGGTCACAGGGTTTATTTTCTGATGTAAAAATTCTTGCCAGTGAAGTGAGTTTAGATACAATTTCTTTAACCATTCGGTTGCAAGAACAACCCAGGCTTTCGAGGCTGATTATTAATGGTTTAAAAAAATCAAGAGAAAAGGATGTAAGGGAAAAACTTAAATTACGACCAGGCAGCCAGATTACTAAAAATGTAATTAATAATACCCGCAGTACAATTGAAGATTATTTGTATGATAAGAAATTTCGTAATACTGAAATAGATATTCAGAAAATTGATGATTCGGCAAGAGTAAACAGGGTGATATTAAAGGTTAATATTGATAAAAACAAAAAAGTAAAAATAAAAAATATAGTTTTTAAAGGGAATACCGTTTTTCGTGACGGTCAGTTGAGAAGAGCAATGGAACACACCCACCGCCAGGACTTAAATATTTTCAAAGGGTCTAAATTTATTCGTGAAAAATATGAAGAGGACAAAGAAAAAGTACTTGAAAAATACAGAAAGGAAGGTTATCGTGATGCACGGATAGTTGATGATACGGTTTATGCCGTTAGTAATAAAAGACTCATGATTCAAATTGAAGTAGAAGAAGGTGATCAGTATTTTTTCAGAGATATTAACTGGACAGGAAATACAAAATATCCTTCGGAATTACTCACAGAAAACCTGAAAATTGAAAGGGGTGATCCTTTTGATAAAAATTTATTGAATGAACGGATTAATATTGATCAGGATGCAGTAGGGAATTTGTACCTGGATAAAGGTTACTTATTTTTTAGTGCTGAACCAGTAGTTGAAAGAATTGAAAACGATTCGGTTGATGTAGAAATAAGAATTCATGAAGGAAAACAAGCCAGGCTCAATAAGATTATAATTACAGGTAATACGAAAACAAATGAACATGTGGCCAGAAGGGAACTAAGAACAAAACCAGGAGATTTATTCAGTAAAACAGCTATACAAAGATCACAAAGAGAATTAGCTCAGCTGGGGCATTTTGATCCTGAGAACATGGGTATTGAGCCCATAAATATTAGTCAGTCCAGAGGTGAGGTGGATTTACACTATTCTCTCGTAGAAAAAGCAACTGATCAGCTTGAAATTTCAGGAGGCTGGGGAGCTGGCATGTTGGTAGGAACAATCGGGTTAAGGTTCAACAATTTTGCTGCAAGCAGAATTTTTGAAAAAGATGCCTGGCGACCTGTACCTTCTGGTGATGGACAAAGCCTTTCAATAAGAGCACAAACAAATGGCCAGTATTATAAAAACTATAGCATGACATTTACTGAGCCATGGCTGGGAGGTAAAAAACCCAACAGATTTTCCGTTTCTCTTTATCACTCTGTCCGTACAAATGCCACCTACTTTTACCAAAGTGGAAGCAAGTCATTCAAAATTACAGGTGCTTCTGTTTCTCTTCAGAGAAGACTTAAATGGCCTGATGATTATTTCTTGTTAAGTCACTCTCTTAGTTATAAACAATATAATTTAACGGATTGGGATTATTATTTCATTATGGAGAATGGAACATCTAATAACCTGAGCCTTGGAACAACATTCTCCAGAAATTCGGTTGACCAGCCAATTTATCCAAGAAGAGGTTCTAATTTTTCCATCTCTTTAAGTGTTACTCCACCCTATTCTTTAATAAACGATAATGTTGATTATAAAAATATTCGCGAAGAGGCTAAGTATGAATGGATAGAGTATCATAAATGGCAATATAAAGGCAAGTGGTTCCTGAAGCTAATTGATGATCTGGTGCTTGCGGCCAACACAGAGTTTGGTTATTTGGGTTATTTTAATGAAAATATTGGTTTCAGTCCTTTTGGTTCTTTTGAATTAGGAGGTGATGGAATTTCAGGATATAATTTATATGGAAGAGATAATATTGCCCTGAGAGGATATGAGAACAGTTCTCTTACTCCTACATTGAACGGGAAATATGCAGGTAATATCTATGAAAAAGTTTATCTGGAATTACGTTATCCTGTTTCTTTAAAACCACAAGCAACTGTCTATTTCCTTGGATTCATAGAAGCAGGTAATGCATGGTACAATTTTGACAGCTTTGACCCGTTTAACCTTAAGAGGTCTGCAGGTATAGGTGTAAGAGCATTTCTGCCTATGTTCGGACTACTCGGAATTGATTGGGGATATGGATTTGACGAAGTACCTGGTTTACCAGATGCTAATGGAGGACAGTTCCACTTTGTAATTGGTCAGCAATTTTAAAATTAATACTATGAAAAAATTATGGCTTAGTTTATTCTTTATTACTTTTATAGGCGTTGTAGGTTACGCACAACGGTATGCCTATGTTGATACTGAATATATTCTGAATAATATTCCTGCTTATAAAGCTGCACAGGAAAAATTAGATCAATTATCATATGAATGGCAAAAAGAATTGGAATCTAAAAGAGATAAGTTAAATGAACTTTTTCAGGAGTATCAAAATGAAAAAGTTTTGTTGACAGATGAAATGAAAAGGAAACGGGAGGAAGAGTTACAGCAGAAAAGGAAAGAAATGAACGAACTGCAAAGAAAATATTTTGGACCGGAAGGTCAGCTTTATAAACAAAGGCAGGAATTAGTAAAGCCTATTCAGGAGGAGGTATATTCTGCGATCGAAAAAATAGCGGAAGATGGAAATTATGCTGTTATTTTCGATGCAGCGAGCCAGTCAAATATGTTATATACTGATCCCAAATATGATAAAAGTGATGAAGTATTAAAAGAATTGGGCTATAAAAAATAAAATTCATAAATTTGTAAAAACTTTAAAAACAAAGAAGTATGAAAAGATTCATTGGAGCAATTTTTATTCTAGGACTACTATTTAGTGTAAGTACAGGTTTCTCACAAAATAAGGAGCTTAAGTTTGGGCATGTTAACTTTCAGGAAGTTATGAGCATGATGCCTGAAAGAGATAGTGCAAGACAAGAACTGCAGGAGTATAATCAAATGCTTCAGCAGGAAATGCAGGTAATGCAGAATGAATATTCTCAGAAGTTGCAGAAATATACAGATAACCAGGATTCATATTCTGAACTTGTAAGGAAAACTAAAGAAAGAGAATTGCAGGATTTACAAAGAAGAATTCAGGAGTTTCAGTCTACTGCACAGCAAGATATGCAGCAGAAGCAAGCAGAAGTTCTTCAGCCAATCATGCAAAGAATTGAAAAAGCTGTTAAAAGAGTTGGTGAAAAGCAAGGATTTACTTATATTTTTGATACCAGTGGAGGGAGCATCCTTTTTAAATCAGAGCAAAGTGTGGATGTGCTGCCTATGGTTAAGAAAGAACTGGGAATACAATAATTTTTAAAAAATACTTATTTAAGGCCATCTTTGCGATGGTCTTTTTTTAATTTAGTCATTGATGGCAAAATCCGATCAACCTATTGGAATTTTTGACTCTGGTGTAGGTGGCTTAACAGTCGCTGCAGCAATTAAGCAGCTTCTGCCCAATGAAGATCTAATATATTTTGGAGATACTGCCCACCTGCCATATGGAGATAAGTCCAGTGAGACCATTATAAAATACTCCAAAACTATAGGTGACTTTTTATTATCTAAAGGGGTGAAAGTCATTCTGGTCGCCTGCAATACTGCCTCCGCGGTTGCTTACCAGGCATTGCTGGATTATCTTGGAGAACAGGTTCATGTAGTAAATGTTATAGATCCGGCAGCTGAGTATGTTACAAAAAATTATGCCAATGAGAAAATTGGCGTGATAGGCACAAAGGGTACAATTAATAGCGGAACCTATGAAAGGAAAATACTGGACAAAGATCTGGGAATAAAAATTGAATCCATGGCAACACCTTTATTTGTCCCAATGATTGAGGAGGGTTTTATTTACGATGATATTAGTAACGCCATTATAAGAGCTTATTTAACAGATGAAAGGTTAAAGGATATTAAATCACTGATACTGGGATGTACACATTATCCTATTATTAAAAACCAAATAAGGAAATTTTTTAATTTTACAGTTGATATTGTCGATTCAGCACATGTTGTTGCCGGTTACCTGAAAAATATACTTGAAGAAAACAGGATTCTTAATAAAAACAAAAAGGGGTCATATACTTTTTATGTATCTGATTATACCGAATACTTCGAAACCATAGCACGCATGTTTTTTGAAGAAAAAATCAATCTGAAAAAAATAAATATTTGGAAAGATTAAATAAGTGACTTCAATCTAATCAAATCTAAAAAATTCTAAATCGCTTTAACGTTTCAGATCTTATTCTTCCCTTTCTCAAAAAGTAATTAAGCCTGAACCCGGGGTTTATTTTTTACCCAGTTTTTTTCCTCCAAGAATTCCCCAGCCACCACTTCCAATGAGGAACCCAAAAGCATACCAGGCCCCATTGTTATTTTGAGCAAAAACTGTAACTTTTTCTGAAAACAACATGGCAACCAAGTCAATTGGCGCAATTATACCATGCCACAATCCTCCCCAGAACCCATAAGTGTGACCTGTCAGGCAGGCATCAACCGATTCCTTATTCTGGCAGGAACTTAGTAATATTAAGATCAGAAAGAGAAATAAGATAGCCACTAAATTCTGTCTTTTAATGCTATACATTCGTTTATTTTTTAGGTTTATCTCAATAAAAATAGCGTAAATTCGATATATCGAAAATATTTATATTGCTGATATTCAGTCATAATAAGCCTTCAGACTGGGGTTCAATAAGAGAAAGCCAGTGATTTTTGTCAAAAATCTTTCCCCTGAGACTTCGTTACCCCGGCTTTAAAGCCAGATCTATCTGAATACAAGAACTTTAAACTTTTAGTTTTATATCGAACTCCGGTTAAAAATAATAAATAATAGAACATAATTATCTTTTAACCATTACAATTTTTTTCACTTTAAATTGTATAATTGGTCTTATTATCTCCCTGATGAGTTGGTTCTTATTCCTAATGACAAAAGTCATTGAAAATTTGAGTTTGATTTTAGACCTTTAAACCATTAACATCCAAAATATTTTCATTATGCATAAGATTCAAAAGCATCCAATTTTAGATATAGAAGAAAGAGAAAAAGTAACTTTTACTTACAATAATGAAAAAGTTACCTGCAAAAAAGGTCTTACCATAGCAGCAGCTTTGCATCAGGCAGGATATCCAGTGCATAGTCATAGTTTGGAAGGTAGAAACAGAAGCCTGGAATGTGGAATAGGAAAATGTGGTGCTTGTGAAATGATAGTTGACGGTGAAGTTAGGAGAATTTGCATTACTAAGGTAGATAATGTTAAAGAAGTGCATGAGATACCCTCTGACTATGAGCCAAAACAACGGGAAGTTCAAACCGAAGAACCACAGAATGTTTACAGGACAGATGTAGTAATTATTGGTGCCGGACCAGCCGGACTGGCAGCGCGAGAGGTTTTAAACGACCATAAAGTTGATAATATAGTTATAGATAATAATGAAGATATAGGTGGTCAGTTCTTAATGCAGACACACCAGTTCTTTTTCTTTGAAAAAAAGAAGAAGTATGGCGGTATGAGAGGATTTGAAATAGCTAAAGAACTGGCCGGAGATGATCAATCTGGAATTTTTCTGAATTCCACTGTGTGGGATATTTTAGAAGGGAAAAGGCTGGCTGTTAAAAATATTAAAACTGATGAAATTTACTTTGTGGATGCAGATCAGCTTGTGATTGCCACAGGTGCAATTCCCTTTATGCCTCCCTTTGAAAATGATGATGTGCCTGGAGTGTATACAGCAGCGGTGATTCAAAAGATGATGAATATTGAAGAGACGCTTCTTGGAAAAAATGTGCTGACAGTTGGAGCTGGAAATATTGGTTATCTTACATCCTATCAATTAACCCAGGCTGGAGCCAATGTGAAGGCTATTGTGGAAGCACTGCCAAAAGAAGGTGGCTTCCCAGTGCAGGCTAGTCGTGTACGAAGACTTGGAATCCCTATTATAACTTCTCATATGCTTCTTAAAGCAATTCCTAATGATAACTATGATGGAATTGTAGGGGCAGTTGTTGCAGAATCTGAAAATTTTAAGGCCATCCCGGGAACAGAAAAAGTAATTGAAAATATCGATGCCATTAATATTTGTACCGGACTAACATCTGATGATGTATTGCTGACGAAAGGAAAGGAAGTCTTTGGCAGGGCTTGTCACGGAGCAGGAGACGCCATAAGAATAGGAGAGGGAACTAGCGCAGTGTTAAGAGGAAAACAGGTTGCTTATGAAATTCTTGAAGAGATGGGAGAACGATATGACTACCATGATTATCTTACCACCTCAAAAGAGTATATTGATTCACAACAGGAGCCTGTTAAGATTAAAGATGAACCGGCATTGCCTGATAAGGACAGAAGAATTGAAAGACCTTTTGTAATAATTGATTGCCTGTATGGTTTTGCCTGTAATCCTTGTGCCTTTGTGTGTCCTTTTGGAGCAATAACTAAATCATCTACAAGCACAGTACCAGAGATTGATTATGAGAAATGTACAGGCTGTATGCAGTGTGTTTACCAATGCCCGGGATTAGCGATCTTTGGTTATAATCTAAAGAAAAACTGGCTCTTCCTGCCAATAGAAATTGAAGCGGAAGAAAACACGGAAGTTTATCTTGTAAATAATAACGGTGAAAAGATTGGATCCGGTATTATTGAAAAGATTATGAAGAAACCAAACAAAACAAATGTTGCAAGAGTAAAAAGCCATGATCTAAGCGGAGATGATCTGATGAATGCAAGAGGGTTTATCGCAAAAGCCAACTATCCTGAAAAAATTGAGTTTAATCCATATAACAATGGACATGATGTGGATAAATATATTTGCCATTGCGATGATGTGAAGTTGAATGATGTTCTGGATGTGATAGGTAACAGAAAATTTATTTCTGTTGATGAGGTGAAACATACAACTCGTCTTGGAATGGGAGCTTGCCGAGGTAAAAGGTGTATCAAGAGATTGAAGGTGGAACTTCCTAAATATGGAAAATCCCTGGTTGGAGAAGCAACACCAAGAGGGCCTATGTCTAACCAGATTTCAATGGGTGAATTATATCCCAGGAATACACATGAGAATATCTATCCACAGGTAAATGGAAAAGAGATTAAGAAAGTTAAGGTGAAATCGCTTGTTGCCGGAGGAGGAATTGGTGGAAGTGCTTTATTCAGATACCTTGCAGAAGCAGGACAAGAACCTGTTTTATTGAATTATGGAAGAGGTTCATCCTGGAGGAATATCGCAGGAGGGCGACCGAATTTTAGTTTGCCCGAACTCTCGGATATTGCTAATAACAATAATAAAATTTTCCAGGAACTTCAGGAAATATCAAATGTTGATTATCGTCCGATACGGTATGTTACTTTTGCTCATGATGAAGAGATTTATAAAACCCTTGAAAAATCAATTGAATGGTCTGATGCATATATGATTGAACCAAAGGATTTTCAAAATGAGCTTTCACCTCACTTCAGACCCGACCTGAAAAAATATAAGGCAGCCCTGGTTACTAAAAACTGCTGGCAATCAACACCCGGAAGAGTGCTCGATTTAATCCGTCATTTGGGTATCGAAAACGGGGGACAGGTTGAAGAAGATTGCAAAGTAATTGATATTAAAAAAGAAAACAATACCTATAAAGTTCTGGTTAGAAATCATGAGAAAGAATACATTGAATACGAAACGGAGGTATTTATTAATGCTTTAGGCCCTGAAGGACATCATTTTGCAAAACGTATGGGAATTGAAACAGGACTGTTCTCCGTGAAGCACCAGGCTTTTATTACCAGAAGACTGCCTTATCTCGGAGTTAATGGTGAGCCTTTGCCTATGATGATTGACAGGAGGAAATATAAAGGATTTGTTGCAGTTTATGGTCAACAGCTTGCAGAAACAGGACAGGTAATTGGTTGTGCTTCCCCTGCAGTTGAACCTAATGAAACGGATAAAAATCTAAAAATAAATTCCCAGGATTTTCTTAATATAGCTACAGAAATTTTTACAGACTGGATCCCAAAACTCTCTTCTGTCGGATTCCAGGCTGTCTGGTCAGGTTACTATGTTGAGCCACGTATGATAATAGATCCGGATCTGGGTCTGTTCCTTGGCCTTAGAGGTCAGGGGTATATGCTTGGTCAGTATATTGCCAAAATGTATGTGGACAAGCTTATGGGTAAAGAAGTTCCTGAATATTTTGATAGATTAAAACTTTCCGGAGACGGATTGCTCGAAAAGGCTTTTAAATAATCAATAATCCTTTAAATAAGATCAACCTGGTCACAGTTTTGGCCAGGTTTTTTTTATTATAATATGATGCCCTGTTTGGAACTGAAATAGAGCTATTTTACTGTATTCCTACAAATTATTTTTTCCTTCAATAAAAACTTTTAAATTTATCCATACGTTTTAATTTTAATTATTCAGATTTTGAGTTTATCTGAAAAATCAATCTATTATGGCAGAAAAACCTAACAATGAAGAACAGAATATTGACTATAAACAATTACTTGCTGAAAGTAAGGAACGACTGAAAGAGTTAGCGTGCATTAATCAGACAACAAAAATTATTAAAGAGCAGAAGTCAGTTGAAGAGACACTGCAAAAAATTGCCCTTATTCTGCCAAAGGGTTGGCAATATTCTGAATATACAGTTGCCCGCATAAGATATGCAGGAAAAGAATACCGAAGTGCTGATTTTCAGCAAACAGAGTGGTCGCAGAAACAGGAATTTTCAACTATTGAGAATGAAAAAGGAAGTATTGAAATCTTTTATACAAAAAAATTCAGGGAATTAGATGAAGGGCCTTTCTTAAAAGAAGAGCGGGATCTGTTAGTAAATCTTACCAACTTAATTGTTGGATACATAAATAGCGTAAAGGCCCGGGATATTATTACAAAAGATGACAAGAAGAAAGAACTGATATCCAGTGAAGGGAGTACAGAAAGGCCTTTGAACAGCAGGCAGCTGCTGCAGAAATTTTTAAACAACTACAATGCCGATCGTGATATGCTGCACGATCTGATGCCTTTTAAAGTGAAAGAGATTCTACTTGTCGCAAATTTATACGATGCTTTTAGTATTGAAAAAGAAGGAAGGTTCTCCGATCATATTTTAGGGGAATACAATCAGCTTAATCTTACTTCATTGCCAAGGGTAACGGGTGTTTCTAACGAGGAGGAAGCTCTGAAACAAATGGAGGAAAAGCATTTTGATATGGTTATCCTTATGATGGGAGTGGACAAGAAAAAACCCCTTGAAATCAGTAAAACATTAAAAAAGAAATATTCTTATATTCCGCTGTTTCTACTCCTTAATAGCAACTCTGATCTGGAGTATTTGGATCCTAAAAAGGATATGCAATCCATTGACAATGTTTTTGTGTGGAATGGCGATTCCAAAGTTTTTTTTGCAATGGTAAAACTGCTTGAAGATCGGGTTAATCTTGAAAATGATACTAAAGTAGGTCTTACAAGAGTTATTTTGCTCGTGGAAGATTCCGTTATTTACTATTCCAGGTATTTGCCTATGCTTTACCAGATTATTCTGGAACAAACCAAGCATCTGATTGAAGATGTTAATTCTGATGATCTGTATAAAGTGTTAAAATTAAGAACCCGCCCTAAGATTATTCTCACTTCCACTTATGAGGAGGCCATGGATTTGTTTAATAAGTATAATGATTATATGTTATTTCTGATTTCAGATATTCAATTTCCAAGAAATGGAAAGGCTGATGAAAAGGCAGGTTTTGACCTGATAAAATATGCAAAGAGAAATCTTCCTAATTTACCTACAATCCTTCAGTCTTCTAACCCTGAAAATGCCTCTGAAACCTATAAGCTGAAAGCCAATTTTATTAATAAAAACAGCGAAACTCTTCTGCAGGACCTGAAAAGTTTTATAAACTATCACCTTGGCTTTGGCCATTTTGTATATCGCGATAATAAAGGCAGACAAATTGCAGTAGCTAAATCAATGGATGAGTTTGAGTCTTACCTGAAAACTGTTCCTGCTGACTCTCTTGTTTATCATGCTGTAAAAAACCAATTTTCATTATGGCTTATGGCAAGAGGCGAAATTCAAATAGCTAAAATAATTAATCCGCTAAAAATCAGTGATTTTGAAGATGCTGAGCAGATGAGGGAATTTTTGATTAATATTCTTTCTTTATACAGAAATGAACAGGAAAAAGGGAAGATTGTAAATTTCAGCGAATATGCAGTTAAGGAAGAAAACAATATTGTGAGTCTGGCTTCAGGTTCTCTGGGAGGCAAAGGACGTGGTGTTGCTTTTATTAATACGTTAATATATAACTTTAAGTTTAATGAAATGCTGCCTTCTATAAATCTTAGAACTCCCAGGACAGCAATCATAGGAACCGATGAGTTTGATATGTTTATGGAAAAAAATAAACTGGGAGACTGGGTTTTTAGCGAGACAGATTATGAAAAGGTTAAATCTCGTTTTTTAGAGGCTGACCTTTCTTTTGAATTAGAAAAACGATTAAGAATATTTCTAAAACATATAACAAGGCCATTGGCCGTCAGGTCATCAAGTCTTTTTGAGGATTCAATTACTCAGCCTTTTTCCGGGGTTTTTGATACATATGTTCTTCCAAACAGGCATGAAGAATTTAATGTGCGGCTTAAACAGCTTTCAGATGCTATTAGGCTGGTTTATGCTTCTATTTATTCTGATGAAGCCCGTAATTATTTTACTGCTGTAGGGCATAAAGTTGAAGAGGAAAAAATGGCTGTGGTTATCCAGGAACTTGTTGGTAATCAGTATGAAAATTATTATTACCCTCACATTAGCGGTACAGCACAATCGCATAATTACTACCCGGTTGCTCATATGAAACCTGATGAAGGTTTTGCTGTCGCAGCAGTTGGGCTGGGACAGTATGTTGTAGACGGAGAACAGGCATATAGGTTTTCTCCTTCTTATCCGAAATTAGAGATCGCCTCAACAAAGGATCTGGTGAAAAGTTCACAGGTCAAGTTTTATGCAGTGGATATGGAAAATAATGAAGTGGATTTAACGGAAGGAAGTGATGCAGGATTAACAAAACTCGATATTGATGTAGCTGAAAAACATGGAAACCTGAAGCATTGTGCCTCGGTATATGACCCCGATAATGACAGGATCGAGCCCGGGTTGGACGCCTATGGCCCCAGAATTGTAAATTTTGCAAATATTCTCAAATTAGATTATATCCCATTGGCCAAAACTATTAATACTATCCTTGATGTCGTTAAAGAAGCTTTGGGTACCCAGGTAGAAATTGAATGGGCAGTAGACCTGGAAAAGGATAAGGATAATTTACCTTCTTTCTATTTGTTGCAGATTAAGCCTTTAGTTTTTCATGAAGAAGAAATTGATCTGCATATCGATGAATTGAATAAGGAAAATCTGGTATTGTATTCGGAAAAGTCTATGGGTAATGGGAAAATAGATCATATTACAGATGTCATCTATGTGGACAAAGAAAAATTTGACAATAATAAAACTTTGGAAATGACCTATGAGATTGAAAAACTGAACAAGCAGATGCGGGAAAAAAATAAAAAGTATATTCTAATAGGACCGGGAAGATGGGGCACGAGAGATAAATTCATTGGAATTCCAGTGGTTTGGTCACAAATTTCTCAGGCTAAGGTTATTGTTGAAGTAGGATTAAAAAACTTTCCCCTGGATGCTTCTTTAGGTTCTCATTTCTTCCATAATGTTACCTCTATGAATGTTGGGTATTTTTCTATCTCAGACAAATCAAGAAATAGTTTTGTCGATTGGGATAAATTAAAAAAACAAAAAATAGTTGAAGAAACAACTTATTTTAAACATATAGAATTTTCAGAACCCTTGACTGTCTATATGGATGGAAAAAAAATGGTTTCGGCTATTTATTGTCCCGATTCTGAAAACAATTGCAACTAAAATAGGAAAAATAATTAAATAAAAATTATATGTCATTTTATACCAACCATCAGGATAATTTAAAACTTGATTTTAACGATACTTCTTTTAACTTGTTAATGCAGAAAAGGATTCATAAAGTATTGCTTATTGCCAGCAATTATGATGCATTTATGTTAGAGGAAGATGGCAGGATCGATGAACAGATTTTTAATGAATATGTTTCCCTGAACCTAAGATATCCTCCAATATTCGTGTTGGCCAATTCAGCCGAAGAAGCTTTTCAAATACTTCGCAATGACAGCATTGACCTGGTAATTACAATGTTAACTATTGGCGGTTACGATACCTTCGGACTTGCCAGGAGTATAAAACAAGAATATACCAATATTCCGATTGTAGTACTTACTCATTTTTCCAGGGAAGTTACTCTGAAACTTGAGAATGAGGATTTAAGTGCTATTGATTATGTATTTTGTTGGCTGGGAAATGCAGATTTATTGCTGGCTATAATAAAACTTATTGAAGATAAAATGAATGTAAGGCATGATGTGGAGGTTGTTGGGGTACAAACAATATTGCTTGTGGAAGATTCCATAAGGTATATTTCTTCTTACCTGCCGAATATTTATAAAATTATTTTTAAACAGTCGAAAGAATATATTAAGGAAGCATTGAATGAACACCAGAAGATGCTCCGGATGAGAGGAAGACCTAAAATTCTGCTGGCTACAACCTACGAGGAAGCTATTGAGTTGTACAATCAATATAAGTATAATCTTTTGGGCGTAATTTCTGATATTAGTTATAAAAGAAATGGCATTAAAGATAAGTATGCTGGAATAAAACTTTGCGAAAAAATACGAAGTGTTGATGAGTTTATTCCTTTCCTTTTACAATCTTCTGACCAGGAAAATGCAAAGCTTGCTGAAAAATATAATGTAGGGTTTATACATAAGTATTCCAAAACACTTTCTATCGAATTAAGGAATTATATCATCAAACAGTTTGCCTTCGGAGAATTTGTTTTTAAAGATCCCAAGACCCTCGAACCAATAGGAAGAGCTTGTGATCTGCAAAGTTTGCAGGATATGATATTAGAGATTCCTGATGATTCATTGGAATATCATGCCAGCAGAAATGACTTATCAAAATGGTTGAATGCTCGGGCCATATTCCCTATAGCCCAGTTGTTTAAGTATCTTAAGTTGTCTGATTTCAACTCACTTGATGATGTGAGGAATTATATTTATAAGGCAATTTCAAGTTACCGGATGAGTAAGGGAAGGGGGGTGATTGCTAAATTTGATAAAAACAGCTTTGATGAATATCTTATTTTTTCAAGGATTGGAGATGGGTCTATTGGAGGTAAAGCAAGAGGTCTGGCATTTGCAAATTCAATTATTAAGCGTAATAATATTTTTAATAAGTATAAAGATATTATCATTACTATTCCCAGAACGGTTGTATTAAGTACAGATATATTTGATGAATTCATCGAGGGCAACGACTTATATAAAGTTGCTCTTTCAGAAGATCTCTCCGATGAAGAGATATTAAGGCATTTCATAGAAGCCAGGTTACCGAGCAGAGTTTACCAGGATTTATATGCATTTGTATCTGTAATAAAAAATCCTATTGCAGTAAGATCTTCTTCTAAGCTTGAGGATTCTCATTATCAGCCATTTGCAGGCATTTATAATACTTATATGGTGCCTCGTGTGGATGACAACACCCGTATGATACAGTTGCTGTCGGATGCCATAAAAAGTGTTTATGCCTGCGTTTACTATGAAAACAGCAAGGCATATATGGCCGCAACCTCTAATGTGATTGATGAAGAAAAAATGGGTATTATTTTGCAGGAGGTTTGCGGATCAAAATACGAAGATCGTTTCTATCCTACATTATCAGGTGTAGCTCGTTCTATAAATTTTTATCCTGTAGAACCTGAAAAAACTGAGGAGGGAATTGCAAATATTGCCCTGGGGTTGGGAAAACAAATTGTAGATGGAGGTGTTTCTCTTCGTTTTTCACCCAGGCATCCTGATAAGGCACTTCAGTTATCAAGCCCTGAAATCGCTCTGAAGGATACGCAAAAATATTATTATGCACTTGACTTAAATCCTGAAAGCTTTGAACCTAGTGTCGATGATGCTATTAATTTACTTCGATTAAAAGTTAATGAAGCAGAAAAAGATAACTCGTTAAAACATGCTGCCTCAACCTTTGATCTTCAGAATAATGTATTAAGAGAAGGAACCATTCATAAAGGAAAAAAAGTAATTACTTTTGCAAATGTGTTGAAACATAAAATAATCCCTCTTGATAAAATTTTAGCGGATCTGTTGGATATAGGACAAAAAGAAATGAATAACCCCATTGAAATTGAGTTTGCAATTGATCTGAATAAACAAAAAGAAGAGCCTTTAATCTTTAATTTCCTTCAAATTCGTCCTATTGTTTCTAATGATCAGGAAACTCATTTTGATCTGAACGAGATAGATCTTAAGGATACGATTATTTATTCTGAATCTGCACTGGGAAATGGAGTTATTGATGATGTATATGATTTCGTTTATGTTAAACCAGAAAACTTTTCTTCTTTAAAGAGTAAAGAAATTGCAAATGAAATGGCTAAAATTAATGAGCAATTTAAAGAAGAAGGTAAAAATTATATATTGGTTGGTCCCGGAAGATGGGGCACAGCTGACCCAAGTCTTGGAATACCTGTGAAGTGGGCCCAAATATCTCAGGCAAGGTTAATTGTAGAATCCGGCCTGGAGAATTACAGAATTGATCCGAGCCAGGGAACTCATTTTTTCCAGAATTTAACTTCATTCAGGGTTGGATATTTTACAATTAATCCATACATCGATGATGGTTATTTTGACATTGATTTTCTGGAAAAGTCAAAGGAACAATATGAAAATGAATTTATCAGGCATGTTCGTTTTAAAAATCCATTAAAAATTCAGATAGATGGCCAGTCGAGCAAGGGGGTTGTCTGTAAACCACAGTAATACAGCGTGATAGCTCTTTCCTGAAACATGAGGAAAATCATGTTTAAAAATGAATGAAAGTTTGGGAAATTCATAATTTAAAATTTACATTTACACTGTTATTTTAATAACGCTGATGTTAAAAAACATATTTTGTACAATTATTAAATCTTATAGCGATGAACGTAGATAAATTAATGAATGAGCTTGAGAAAAAACACCCGGGTGAGGTGGAATATCTTCAGGCAGTAAGAGAAGTTCTCGAATCTATCGAGGAAGTATACAATGACAATCCCCAATTTGAAAATGGCGGTATTATTGAGCGGTTAATAGAACCTGATCGTGTACTTACATTTAAAGTACCATGGGCAGACGACAACGGAAATGTTCATGTTAACTTAGGATACAGGGTTCAGTTTAACAATGCTATTGGACCTTACAAAGGTGGTTTAAGATTTCACCCTAGTGTGAATCTGAGCTCACTTAAATTTTTAGGGTTTGAACAGATCTTTAAAAATTCACTGACAACTCTTCCAATGGGTGGTGGAAAAGGCGGATCTGACTTTAACCCAAAAGGAAAATCTGATTCTGAAATTATGCGTTTCTGTCAGTCATTCATGACTGAATTATGGACCCTTATCGGACCTGAAACAGATGTGCCTGCAGGTGACATTGGCGTTGGAGGAAAAGAAATTGGTTTCCTTTATGGAATGTATAAAAAACTGGCTCGTGAAAATACAGGTGTATTTACCGGTAAAGGAATTAACTGGGGAGGAAGCCTGATTCGACCAGAAGCAACAGGTTTTGGTAATGTTTATTTTGCCAAGGAAATGCTCGAAACAAAAGGCGAATCTTTCGAAGGTAAAACTGTAGCTATTTCCGGTTTTGGTAACGTTGCATGGGGTGCTGCCCAGAAGGCAACTGACCTTGGAGCAAAAGTTGTTGCAATATCAGGTCCTGATGGTTATATCTATGACCCTGAAGGAATCTCTGGTGAGAAGATTGACTACATGCTTGAATTAAGAGCAACCAATAATGATATCGTTAAACCATTTTCATACGAATTTGAAAGTGCTGAATTCTACGAAGGCAAGAGACCATGGGAGCTGAAAGTTGATATTGCCCTTCCTTGTGCCATTCAAAACGAACTTGATGAGAACGATGCCAAACAATTAATTGAAAACGGATGTATTTGCGTTTCAGAAGGTGCAAATATGCCTTGCACCCCGGAAGCTATAGAAATATTCCAGAATAAAAATATTCTTTATGGCCCTGGTAAGGCTGCTAATGCCGGTGGTGTTGCTACTTCAGGTCTTGAAATGACACAGAACTCAATGAAATTACACTGGACTCGTGAAGAGGTTGATGAAAAACTTCATAAGATTATGAAAGATATTCATCATGCATGTGCTGAAAATGGTAAACGTGAAGATGGTAGTATTGACTATGTAAAAGGAGCCAACATTGCAGGATTCCTGAAGGTAGCCAATGCAATGCTTGATCACGGAGTTATTTAAAACTCTCTCTATATATATCTTGGATCCAAAAGGAGAAGCAAAATGCTTCTCCTTTTTTATATTTATAAAACAATCTTTTTTTTTGTTCGTTAAAATCTAAAGAAATCTTATTCTGAATAAGAAAAATGGGAAAAACTCTTTATTACATAGTTGGATTGACCCTGTTGTTGCTGGGAACAACTAAATATGTCAATGGGCAAAACGTAGATACAGTGCATGCTCATAATCGTATCTATATGAATATTGCCATTGTTGAAGGTGATACCATTCCAGCAGGAAATATAAGAGAAATAATTGTTTACCCAAAACTTAAATTCAGAAGACGAATGAGCCGTAAATATGCAAAGCTTGTTCGTGATTTGAAGGTTGTATATCCGTATGCTCAAAAAGCAAAAAATAAACTCTACGATATGGAGATGGAGTTCCGGCAACTTGAATCTGAAGCAGAGAAGAAGCAATACATTAAAAACGTTGAGAAAGAATTAAAAGAGGAATTTAAAGAAGATGTAAAGCACCTGACGATTAACCAGGGACGCTTGCTTTTGAAGTTGATTGACAGGGAAACAGGTGATACTTCATATCAATTATTGCAGGAGCTAAAAGGAAATTTTTCTGCTGGATTCTGGCAGACTATAGCCAGAATATTCGGACATGATCTGAAAGCCGAATATGAACCACATGGAAGAGACCGTCTTATTGAACGGATTGTAGTGCTTATAGAACACGACCAGATATAAATCCTGTCCCTGAGAATCCTTAAAACCCAATGTGAAATTTGAGGCTGTTTGAATATTAATCAATTGAATGATTGCTTTTTAAATCGAATTCAAATTTGGTTAAACTCTTTATATTTTTTCCGTATTAAAATTTATCAAGATTGAATAAAAAATGCATGAATGCTTTTTATTATAACTAACACATTCATGCATTTAGCATTTAAAAATTTTAAATCTCTTACATCAATTCTATTATTGCCTTAACTACGTTATTGGCGCCATCAGCAATATTCATAATTGTAGCATCAAGCATGTAGCAAGGTGTTGTAGCTATTTTGTTTTTTGTGTCCACAACAACTTCTCCGTGGTCAGTAGTTTCATGAGTTGCTCCCATTTGTTGTACTGCATCTGCTGTAGTTTGATCCTGCCCAATAGTGATCTTTGCATTTTCAACAACCCTCGCAATAATGACAGGTGAAATACACAATGCCCCGATTGGCTTATTGGCATTAGCCATACTGCGAATAGCTTTTTCAACATCTTTGTTTACATTACAGTCAGCTCCATCAAAGGCAAATGTGCTGAGGTTTTTCGCTGCACCAAATCCACCGGGGATAATTATTGCATCAAAGTCATCTGCTTTAAATTCATTTAGTTTTCGAATCCTCCCACGCGCAATTCTTGCTGATTCTGTGAAAACATTTCTTTTGTCGTTCATTTCCTCCCCTGTAACGTGGTTTACCACATGATACTGTGCAACGTCTGGCGCGAATATCTCATATGTACCTCCGTTTTTCATAATGGAATACATGGTCATAACTGATTCGTGTATTTCTGATCCGTCAAATACACCGCTTCCTGCTAATATTACCGCAAATTTTGGTTGTTTACTCATAATTATTGGTTTTTGAGGTTTTATATTTTTTCTTTAACTTTCTCTTCAAATATTTTTTTATTGATATGAAAAGAACATTTATTGCTGTTAAAATAAAGCCTGAAGAAAAACTTCTAAAAACTTATACTAAGTTAAAAAATGAATTAGATAATGAAAAAATAAAGTGGGTAAATAGTGACAATTTTCATCTGACTCTTTTCTTTTTGGGCGATACAACTGAGGAACAAATCGATGAAGTAAAGCAGAACTTATCAGACATTACAGAACAGCACTCATCGTTTGCCATAAAACTCCAGGGCATAGGTGTATTTAAAAATATTCGAAAACCCAGAGTACTTTGGATTGGAATTAAAGATTTTGAAAAGCTTAAGTCGATAAAGATTTCTATTGATGAGAAGATGGAACCACTCGGTTTTCAGCCTGATAACCGTGAATTTAAACCTCACCTAACCTTGGCAAGAATTAAATGGTTGAAAAATAAAGATATACTTACTAAAATGCTTGAGGAAAATGAATCGGAGTTTTTTCAGCAAGCAGATATTGATCAGGTTGTTTATTATGAGAGTATTTTGAAAGCAACAGGTCCTGTTTACAGAGTAATTGAAAAATACCCGTTGGGCTCACCTGCCTAACCTTCAAGTTCTTTTTTGATCCTGTATGTTAACTCCAGGATTTCTTCGCTTTCTTCTATTATAGTTACGGGCTTGTCGTCCTTTGACCTAATGGTTTCAAAAAACCTCTTTATCTCTTCAAAATACAGGTTATCTTTATGCTTGAATTGTTTTTTTGAGGTTTCTGTCTGTTTTTCTTTGGTCTTTAACTTATGACTGGTAATCTCATGATTTAATAAATCAATTTTGTATTGCTGATTTTGCTGGAAAGTATGAAGGATAAATTCATTTTCTGTATTTATACTGTTAATCAGAGCGCTTACTAACAACCCATTATCGAACTGAACAGAAAGATATGTATATTGATTTTTAAGATGTGAACCGGGATGCGTATTAATTTTTCTAATACCTGTTTTTTTAATATTTTGAATAAGAGCTGTTAATTTAAAAATATCCTGTTTTTGTTTTTCTGATTTGTTCTCTAAAGGCGAATAGGAAATTTTGCATTTTATTAAATCCGGTGATAATTTTGCGATTTTATTATAAATGGGATCATTTAGAAAATATTGATTAAAATGAATTAAAGAATCGCTTTCCTTTGCTAATTCAAAAAGCTCTCTGAATTCAGTCACCGTGAAAATGAATGGTGCTTCGAAAAACAGATGTTTTGATTTTTTAATTGCATTGCTGCAGATATTCAGGTCAGCCTCTTCCTTGCCTATAAATAATATTTCAGATTGGTCAATAATTTCTTGTTGATCTAACGCTTTGAATTTTACTTCTTTTAGATTCCCTGAAGTATAAAATCCACTTAATGAAAACTTACTGGATTTATTAATTTGTTCAGCAACTTTTTCTATCTTATTGTTATATCCGATGAATCCTATTGTCATAAGCCCTTTTTTACAAACATAAGGTATTTTTTATTTTCTTATTTATTAAAAATGTTTAAGTTATCAACTGATTATGTTGATAAACCTTTTACCTGTTATATTTTTGTATTACAGCTTTTTTTACCGGTAAGTTCCTTTTATCTTTGCAGAAAGTATAAAATATAATGGAAGATACTTATAAACATAAGGGCTTGCGGAGAAAGCTTGCAAGCGAGATTCGCAGAAAAGGCATTGAAAACGAAGAGGTTATCAGGGCAGTTGAAACTGTTCCCCGTCACTTTTTTATGGAAAGCGGATTTGTGAAATTTGCATATAAAGATCAGGCCTTTCCAATTGGAAATGATCAAACTATCTCACAACCTTATACTGTGGCTTTTCAAACAGAACTATTAGATCCTAAAAAACATGAAAAGGTACTTGAGATAGGTACGGGTTCAGGTTACCAGGCTGCAATCCTTCTTGAGATGGGGGTTAAATTATATTCTATTGAGAGATACAGGGAACTATACCTGAAAGCCAAATCATTGTTAAATAAGATGGGTTATCAGCCCTATTTATTCTATGGAGATGGTTATAAAGGCAAACCAACTTATGCGCCCTATGACAAGATTCTGGTTACTGCAGGAGCGGCAGAGATACCCCAGGCTTTAGTGGACCAGCTGAAAGTGGGAGGTAAGATGGTTATACCACTTGGAGGAATGAGTGGCCAGGAAATGATGTTGGTGGAAAAGATAAGTGAAACAGAAATAAGGAAAACATCACATGGGAGCTTTATATTTGTGCCACTCGTTGAAGGAAAAGATACAAACAATAAAAATGAATGATTATGTTAGATATTAAGACTTTTATTTTCAATCCGTTTCAGGAGAATACATATTTAGTATCTGATGAAACTCAACAAGGGATTATAATAGATCCGGGCTGTTATTTCGAACAGGAAATTAAAGAATTAAAGGAGTATGTTAATAATAATGGCCTGGAAATTAAGTATATTGTGTGTACTCATGGGCATATTGATCATGCGTTGGGGATGAATGCGGCCAGAGAAGCTTTTAATGCTGAGACAATTCTTCATAAAGGAGACCTGGCAATATTGAATCGCATTAAGGAATTTGGCGCAACAGTGGGTATTGATGTAGATCAGCCCAATGAACCAGACACTTATATTGAAGAAGGACATAAGCTGAAATTTGGGAATACTGTTTTCGATATACTCCATGTTCCGGGGCATTCACCGGGAAGTATTGCACTGTTAAATAAGAAAGAAAAGAAGGTTTTTGCCGGCGACGTTTTATTTAAAAGGGGAATTGGCAGAACTGACCTTACAGGAGGAGAGCATATAACTTTAATTGAAAGCATTAACGAGAAATTGTTAACTTTACCCGATGATGTCGTTGTATACCCGGGTCATGGTGAAACCACTACGATCAAGGAGGAAAAAGAGGAAAATCCTCTGTTATTGTAGTAACAAAAGGATGAACATTCGATGAAGAATTTTTGTTTTAAAACATATAAATTATTTGAAAACCCTGATGAATTTGGTTTTGAATTCTCGACCTTATTTTTAAATTTACCCAAATTTGTCTTAAAATCTTAAAAATATTGAAATTATGGCTACTGAGAGATTTGTTGACAGGCATATAGGTCCTGGAGAAGAAGATGTAAAAGTCATGCTTCAGAAGGTTGGTGTTAAGTCAATCGATGAATTAATTAACAAAACAATTCCTAAATCCATTCATTTGGACAAACCACTTGAAATGGAAGAGCCAATGAGTGAAACAGAGTATCTTGCTCATTTAAGAGAGATAGCTTCTAAAAATAAATTATACCGTTCATTTATTGGCCAGGGATATTACGATACTATTACCCCTTCGGTAATACTTAGAAATATTCTTGAAAATCCCGCCTGGTATACCTCTTATACACCCTACCAGGCAGAGATCTCACAGGGCAGACTGGAAGCTCTGATTAATTTTCAGAGTGTTGTGATGGAAATGACAGGTATGGACCTTGCAAATGCTTCCTTGCTGGATGAGGCATCAGCCGCTGCTGAAGCAATGATTATGATGGCGAATCTCAGAAAACGTTCTGCTGTGAAAAAAGGAGCTAATGTCTTCTTCGTGGATGAAAATACATTTCCTCAAACCATAGAAGTGCTCAAAACAAGAGCAGAGCCATTAGGAATAGAACTGCAGTTTGGAAATTACAAGAATGTTGAGTTTAATGAAAAGATATTTGGTGCAATTGTCCAGTATCCTGCCGGAGATGGTAAAATTGAAAATTATAAGGAATTTGTTAAAAAAGCACATGAAAATGGAGCACTTGTTGGTGTAGCAGCTGACATAATGAGCCTGGCTCTTCTAACTCCTCCCGGAGAATGGGATGCTGATGTAGTTTTTGGCTCAACACAGCGCTTTGGAGTTCCTATGGGTTACGGTGGTCCTCATGCCGCATACTTTGCAACAAGAGAAGATTATAAAAGGAAAGTTCCGGGCAGAATTATTGGAGTATCTGTAGATGCACAGGGGAATTATGCCCTGCGAATGGCGCTTCAGACCAGAGAGCAACACATTAAAAGAGAAAGAGCTACTTCAAATATCTGTACAGCCCAGGCTTTGCTTGCTAATATGGCTGGAATGTATGCAGTGTATCATGGTCCGGAAGGTTTAAAACGTATAGCCGGACATATTCATGCTGCTGCCGGTATCTTGGATGAAAAGCTTAAAGATATGGGACTGGAGCAGGAAAATGACCAGTTTTTTGATACATTGAAGATCAAATTACCTGATGGAGTCAGTGCTGATGATGTGAAGAAGATTGCACTGGAAAAAGAAGTTAATTTTACTTATTTAGATGATTCCACAGTTGGGTTGAGTACTGATGAAAAGATAAATGAAGAGGAAATAAATACGATTCTTAATATTTTTGCAAAAGCCACAGGCAAAGACGCAAAAGAAATTAAGGAAATACCGGAGAAAACTTATTTTAATAAATCTTTCAATAGAGAAAGCGATTTTTTGCAAATGGATCTTTTTAATCGCTATCATTCAGAAACTGAGATGATGCGCTATATTAAAAAGCTGGAACGAAAAGATTTTTCTCTGGCACACTCTATGATCTCCCTGGGTTCATGTACTATGAAGCTTAATGCAGCAACAGAGCTATTTTCTCTTAGCTGGCCAGAATTTATGGGATTACATCCTTATGTACCTAAAGAACAGGCTAAAGGATACCAGGAATTAATTAATGGCTTGGAGGAACAACTTAAAGAAATCACGGGTTTTTCTGCCATTTCATTCCAACCCAATTCGGGCGCTGCAGGAGAACATACAGGGCTTATGACCATCCGTGCTTATCATAAAGACAAAGGTGAAGATCACAGAAATGTGGTATTAATTCCTTCTTCTGCACACGGAACAAATCCGGCTAGTGGTATTATGGCAGGTATGAAGGTTGTCGTTGTCGATTGTGATGAGAATGGAAATATCTCTTTGGATGACCTTAAGAAAAAAGCAGAAGAAAATAAAGATAACCTGGGCGCTTTCATGGTAACATATCCATCCACTCATGGTGTTTTTGAAAGCCAGATTAAGGAAATGAATGAGATCATCCACAAAAATGGTGGACTTGTATATTTTGATGGTGCCAATATGAATGCGCAACTCGGATTAACCAATCCTGTACTTACTGGTGCTGATGTGGGTCACCTGAATCTGCACAAAACATTTGCCATACCTCATGGTGGTGGAGGCCCGGGTATGGGACCTATTGGTGCCAACGAAAAACTGGCCCCCTATTTACCAAAGCATCCGTTCGCAGAAACAGGTGGGGAAAAAGGATTTGGTCCGATTACTGCTGCTCCGTTTGGTAGTCCAAGCATTTTGCCTATTTCATATGGTTTTATAAAAATGCTGGGAACAGAAGGGCTTAAGAAAGTAGCTGAAATTTCTATTCTGAATGCCAACTACATAAAAGCCGCATTAGAAGATACATACGGAGTTGTTTACTCTGGTGAAACCGGAATGGTTGGTCACGAGATGATACTGGAATGCCGTCAGTTTAAGTCTATGGCAAATATCACAGAAGCTGATATTGCAAAACGTCTTATGGATTATGGATTTCATGCGCCAACACTTTCATTCCCGGTTCACGGCACGTTAATGGTTGAGCCTACAGAAAGTGAGTCGCTTGAAGAACTTGACCGTTTTGTTGAGGCCATGCTTTCAATTTATGATGAAATTATGGAAGTAAAAGAAGGAAAAGAGGATGCAGAGAATAACGTTCTGAGAAATTCACCGCATACTGTAGAAGTTGTTTCTTCAGATGAGTGGGACAGACCTTATTCACGTAAGAAAGCAGCATATCCATTGCCATGGATTAAGGAAAAAAAATTCTTTGCTGATGTAAGCCGCATTGATGACGGATATGGCGACCGAAACCTGATGTGTACCTGTGCACCTGTTCAGGAATACAGAGAAAGCTTGTTTTCATTTAAGGAAGTAGAAGAAGATTAATATTTATAAAGAATCGAATAATAAAAAAAGAGAGGCTGCCTTTTTTAGACAGCCTCTTCTTTTGTATACTTTCTCCTGTTTTCCGCATAGCAACACCCAGATTTAATCTTAAATTATGTAATATTAAAAATTTTATTCAAGCGGCACTGTAAGCTTCATTTGTTGGAGAATTTATTATATCGTATTTTAAATCTTATCATGAAGAGAAATCTATATTTTTATAGCATAAATAAGTACTGATTTTTTGGACGATGAATGAATCGAGAGGTGTGCGAGAGCCCGACCAAATTCGCGGGTCAAGGCGGATAGGAGTTTTAATTGCTATTAAAATCAAGAAAAGGCTTGTCCAGGGTTCTTAGATTTTAAAGCAATTAAAAAGAGCGGGTGGGTAGCTTAATTTGGTCTTGATTTTTTTGTTTCGTTTTTTCATCTA
>CAYWSJ010000017.1:0-44115 GCA_964461045.1 uncultured Bacteroidales bacterium
TAAAGATCAATCCCTTGTCTGATACAATCTCGCCTGTACAGAATCCTCCAAAATTTACAACTGCATCCTTCACACTTGACTGATTAACGCTGTAAATATCTTCAGCTGATAATTTCAGACCCATTTCATGCATCCTGTCCATATTCATTTTGTTCAACATGGTCAGCAACCACATCCCTTCATCCGCATGGATGCTGGTTGAGATCATTATCAAAAATCCGATTAATAAACTTGTTAATTTTTTCATCTTTCTATAATTTGTTATGGTTATTAATTTCAAATTCAAGCGAAATTAATCATTTATTAATTAAAATAAAAAGGTTACGTTTGCAGAAACAAATGTAAGATATATAATATGTTGAACGAAAGCCGAAAAAATATACGTGAGTTTAGCGAAAAAGAACTAATCAACTATTTTGTTGAGAAAGGAGAAAAAAAATTCAGGGGAAAACAAGTTTTTGAATGGCTTTGGAAAAAAAATTGTTCCTCCTTTGACGAAATGACTAACCTTTCAAAAAGAACAAGGGAGTTTCTGGAGGAAAACTTTATTCTCCCAAAGGTGAAAATCAACACAATACAAAAAAGCAAGGACAAAACCCTGAAAATAGCTTTCAAACTTGCTGATAATCATTTTGTAGAAGGCGTTCTGATTCCTTCTAAAAGCAGGGCAACAGCCTGCATTTCATCGCAAATCGGATGCAAACTAGGCTGTACTTTCTGCGCTACGGCTAAAATCCCATTCAAACGAAATCTAACAGCAGGAGAAATTTATGACCAGGTAACTCATCTGCAGGAACAAGCAAAAAGCAATTACAACCTGTCTTTAACAAACATTGTGTTCATGGGTATGGGAGAACCTCTTCTTAATTATGAAAACGTTTTAAGAGCCATTGAATTGATTACATCTGAAAAAGGACTGGGATTTAGTAACCGCAGGATTACCCTGTCAACTGTCGGTATCCCTGATAAAATTAAGCAACTTGCCAATGACCAGGTAAGGTTCAACCTGGCTGTCTCTTTGCACTCAGCCAAAGAAGAGACAAGAAATAAGATCGTTCCTGTAAACAAAAAGTATGATCTCAGAGAACTTACAAATTCCTTAAAATATTTTCACAGCAAAACCGAGAACAGAATAACCATTGAATACCTTCTGCTTGATAAAGTAAATGATAGCCAGGAAGAAGCAAAAGCTCTTGCTGCATTCTGTAAAAATTTTCCGGTAAAGGTTAACCTGATCGAATATAACGATACAGGCAGTTCAAAATTCAAAAAATCAGACCCCGAACAAGCCGAACAATTCAAAAAATATCTGGAAGATAGAAACATGATCGTAAACATCAGAAGAAGCAGGGGAGAAGATATCGATGCTGCATGTGGTCAATTAGCAAACAAATCAAAATAAAAGTCCGGCCCTGAGGCCAGACTTTACCTGTAAATCCAATATTTCAACCGTTTAGCTATTTTTCTTTCTTTTTAGGTTTATCAAAACTATATGCAATACCTTCCATATAATAAGAAGGCACTTCACCAAAGCCCCCTGTTAATTCTTTCTTGGTAACCAATATCATCTCGGCCTGCTTATTCGCTGCTCTTCTTTTCATTCTGATGGTTGCTGTCCTTTGGGCTGCCCTGGCAGTACGATTTCTTTCAGATGATTCTCCATGTACTTTTCCTACATTATACAATCCTTTTACATCATTTTTATTCTCTGTCAGAACTACATTCTTATAATCAGATTCTTCAACTTCAGCAAATAATTTCTCATTAAATACTTCCAGCCTACCATTATGGAAAACAACACGTTGAATTTGTTTTTTTTCCATCGTTTTTGTCTCATCAGAACCTGGTTCGGAATAAACTACATCAGAATACATAATCCCTTTTATTTTTACCAGCTTCTTACGTTGTCCCAACATATAAATCGTATCCAGCTTTACCTCTGTTTGAGAAAAGACCGGAATACTTAACAAGCCAGCTAAAAGAATCAATATTAATTTTTTCATTTCTAATCAATTTTTACATAAATAGGAAACAAATAACATGCCGATATTATTGTTTTAATCCTGATGCAAATTTATTCAATTTCAAGGTAAGATAAAACAATTCATTCAAATATTAATTATACCTTTGGAAACAATTCAGTTAAAAAATGAATGATCTGCTAAAAAAATGATAAATCAATTCTACCAAAAACAAATAAAAAAATATAGTCAGCAACTGCTGAAAAACAAAAAAAAATTAACGTATTATGCAATAGGCAGGCTAATAACCTTTGTGCTTATTTTCTTCATTATTATAAAAACATTGCCACAGGCTAAGTTTCTGGGGTTATTCGCTCTAATTGTTCTTATTATTCTTTTTATATTTCTTATTGTAAGATATCTTAAAATAAAGTCCGCAAACAATCTGACAAGAAATTTAAAAGAAATAAATACCAATGAAATTGAAGCCTTAAGAGGCAACTGCTCAAATTTTGCTAATGGCGGGGAATTCGACGACCACGAACATGAATACTGCCATGACCTGGAATTCTTCGAAGAAAAAGGAGTTTTTCAATTTTTAAACCGTACTGTTACTTATTCAGGAAAAAACACACTTGCCACCTGGTTAAAAGAACCCTTGAAAAACAAAAATGAAATATCCAAAAACCAAAAATTCATAGGTGAAATATCTGAACTTCCTGAATGGAGACAAAAATATCTAGCCATTGGGCAGCTAATTGAAGAAAACAAATACAGGGATACCGAATTAATTGCCTGGGCAAATGAAGAAAACTATTCCTACCAAAACAAAATCATTAATGTTGCAAGATGGGTTCTTCCCTTATTAACAATAGGCTGTATATTTCTTTTTTCCCTTAATATCATCCCGCTTTCAGGACTTTTACTTGATCTTTTACTTAACATTATTGTTCTTCTGATTTACCAGAAAAAAACCAAAGAAATCCATCAAAAAATTTCCAGGCAGATCAAACCTCTTAAAAATTACCGAAAACTGCTTGAAGAAATCGAAAACACAGAATTTAAATCTGTAAAAGGCCAGGAATTTCAGGAAACAATAAAAACCGGAAAAAAGAAGGCCAGCAAAATAATACACAACTTAGCGTCCATTGCAGAGGCCCTGGATGCACGATCAAACTTTATTGTAGGAACATTATTTAATGGAATATTCCTTTGGGAAATACAACATGCCTGCCGCCTGGAAAAATGGCATAAACTTTATGCAAAAAAAATTGAAAAATGGATATACATAATTGGACAAACCGATGCATTTATAAGCCTGGCAAACTTTAAATTCAACAACCCCGGTTATGTCTTCCCGGAAATAAGTAACGAACATTTTCTTGAAGCAAAAAAGATAGGGCACCCGCTTATTAAAACGGAAAACAGAGTAAACAACGATTTCTCAATTAACAAAAACGGCGAAATCTTTATCATTACAGGAGGAAACCTGGCTGGTAAAAGTACTTTCCTCAGAACATTAGGAGTAAACACCATCCTGGGACTGATCGGAGCACCCGTATGCGCTGCTGAACTAAAATTAAAACCCATGAACATATTTACCAGCATGAAAATTAACGATTCGCTGCATGAAAACGAATCCTATTTCTTTGCTGAAATAAAAAGACTCCGCTCACTGGTCGATAAAGCATCTGATTCTGAATTCCCCTACCTTGTGCTGCTTGATGAAATCCTCACTGGAACCAATACAAAAGATAAAGAACAAGCTTCTTTGAAATTTGTAGAAAGACTCCTTCAAATGAATATTACAACCGTTATTGCCACACATGACTTGTCCCTGACTAAAATGGAAAACGATTTTCCCGAAAAAATTACAAACAATTCTTTCGAAGTATCATTGCACAAAGGGCAGATGTCGTTCGATTACAAGCTTAAAAAAGGTATTGCAAAGAATATGAACGCCTTACAACTACTCAAAGACCTGAACTTAATTTAAGTTAACAAAAGGTTATTGACACAATTGTGTTAATTACTTTGACTTATAAATTTATTTGAAAAGAAATTAACAATTCCTCCAACCCTTGTTGAAAAACAATTTCCTAATGAAGTATTCTTTTATTTATTTTTACAAAAAATTTGAAGGGTATGGTTGCAAACTATTCTGAAGAGACTATCAGGACATTAGAATGGAAAGAGCACATTCGGCTAAGACCCGGAATGTATATTGGGAAACTGGGCGATGGCTCCTCTCAGGATGATGGGATTTATGTGCTGCTCAAAGAAGTAATTGACAATTCCATTGATGAATACATGATGGGATTTGGCAAAGAGATCAATGTTGAGGTTAAAGGTAAGAAAGTTACAATAAGAGATTACGGCAGAGGAATACCCCTGACCAAAGTAAAGGATGTGGCTTCCAAAATGAATACAGGGGCCAAATATGACTCCAAAGTATTTAAAAAGTCTGTAGGATTGAATGGAGTTGGAATAAAAGCTGTAAATGCGCTTACAAGTTATTTCCGTATTGAATCATTCAGGGAAAATGTAAAAACAACCATAGAATTCAACCAGGGAAACATCGTAAACGAACATAATGAAGAAGCTACCGAAGAACCCAACGGAACCAAGGTGACTTTTACACCGGATAACGAAATTTTTGGTGATTACCATTATATAGAGGAGTATGTGGAAAACATGCTCAAAAATTATGTCTACCTCAATGCAGGCATCACCATCATGTTTAACGGAAACCCGTTGCGCTCGAAAAACGGACTGAAAGATCTGCTGGAAGGAAACATGAGTTCTGAGGGGTTGTATCCTATTATTCACCTGAAAGAGCAAGATATTGAAATAGCTCTTACACATGGGAACCAATACGGTGAAGAGTATTATAGCTTTGTGAACGGACAGCACACCAATCAAGGCGGGAGTCACCTGAATGCTTTCAGGGAGGCCCTGGTGAAGACAATAAGAGAATTTTACAACAAAGACTTTGATGCATCTGATATAAGAACGTCAATAATCGCAGCAATTAGCATTAAAGTGGAAGAACCGGTTTTTGAATCACAAACAAAAACCAAACTGGGTTCAAAAGACATAGAACCTAACGGGAAATCAATCAGAAACTATGTAATTGATTTCATGAAAACAAAGCTCGACAATTATCTCCATATGAACCAGGAAACTGCTAACATCATACTCAAAAAAATTGTCGAGTCTGAAAAAGAACGGAAAGAAATCAACGGAATAAAAAAACTAGCCAAAAAAAGAGCCAAAAAGGCAAACCTGCATAATCGTAAGCTGCGCGACTGTAAGGTACACTACAACAGCAATCATGAAAAAAGACTGGAAAGTACCATCTTCATTACCGAAGGTGACTCTGCAAGTGGATCTATTACAAAAGCAAGAGATGTGAATACACAGGCAGTTTTTAGTCTGAAAGGAAAACCTTTAAACACCTTTGGTCTCACAAAAAAAATTGTTTATGAAAATGAAGAGTTTAACCTCTTGCAGGCAGCTCTGAATATAGAAGAAGGATTGGAAAACCTGCGATATAAACACGTGGTAATTGCAACCGATGCTGATGTAGATGGTATGCATATCAGGTTGCTGTTAATTACCTTCTTTCTGCAGTTCTTCCCCGAACTGGTTAAAAATGGAAATCTCTATATTTTGCAAACTCCGCTTTTTAGAGTTAGAAACAAAAAAGCAACCACCTATTGTTACAATGAAGGAGAAAAAATGAAAGCCCTCAATAAACTGGGAAAAAATGCAGAAGTAACACGTTTCAAAGGGCTCGGAGAAATATCGCCCGACGAATTTAAATACTTCATTAATAAAGATATCAGGCTTGAACCTGTCCGTTTACATAAAGAAGACGCCATTAAACAGCTTCTTTCATTCTACATGGGTAAGAATACCCCCCAGAGACAGGATTTTATAGTAGAAAACCTCAAAGTTGAGGAATTGCTGGAAGAAATATAAATTCAAAAAAAGGGAACGAAAAAACAGAGAGTAAAATTGTTACGCAGCAATTGGTATGGAAAATATGGAAGAAAATAAAGAAAACATCGAGCCACAAAATAACGGAAATGGCAATGGTAACGGAGAGCCAATTCATCGTATTACTCACTTGTCGGGTATGTACAAAGACTGGTTCCTGGATTATGCATCTTATGTGATACTCGAGCGGGCAGTACCTCATTTAAACGATGGACTGAAACCTGTTCAGAGACGAATTCTGCATACCATGAAACGGATGGATGATGGAAGATTTATTAAGGTAGCAAACATCATCGGATATACCATGCAGTTTCACCCACACGGAGATGCATCAATCGGAGAGGCACTCGTGCAGCTGGGTCAAAAAAACCTGCTCATAGAAACACAGGGAAACTGGGGAAACATATTAACCGGCGACAGTTCTGCCGCACCACGATACATTGAAGCCAGGCTTTCAAAATTTGCCCATGAAGTGGTCTTTAACCCAAAAACTACAGAATGGAAAACTTCCTACGACGGAAGAAACGAAGAACCTATTACGCTGCCTGTAAAATTCCCTCTCCTCCTGGCACAAGGAGTAGAAGGAATTGCCGTAGGACTGGCATCAAAAATTTTGCCGCATAATTTTAACGAACTGATTGATGGTGCCATTGCTTACCTTAAAAACAAAGAATTTGAAATACTCCCCGACTTCCCTTCCGGAGGGATAGCAGATTTTTCTAAATATAACGATGGCAAAAAAGGGGGACAGGTTAAGGTTCGTGCTAAAATTGAAAAAAAAGACAGCAAGACCCTTGCCATCACAGAAATTCCCTACGGAAAAACTACACACTCTCTGATTGACTCAATAATCAAAGCAAATGACAAAGGCAAAATTAAAATCAAAAAAATTGATGATAATACAGCCGAATTTGTTGAAATTCTCGTTCATCTGGCCAAAGGAACTACTCCCGACCAGATGATTGATGCCTTGTATGCTTTTACCGATTGTGAAATCTCTATCTCACCAAATGCATGCGTAATAGACGATCAGAAACCCAGGTTTATGGGAGTTACCGATATGCTTGCTATTTCGACCGAAAATACACGCGATCTGCTCAAAAAAGAACTGGAAATTAAAAAAGGGGAGCTGGAAGAAACATGGCATATGTCTTCCCTTGAAAAAATATTCATTGAAAATAAAATATACAACGATATTGAAGAGTGCGAAACCTGGGAAGCAATTATTGAAACCATAGACAAAGGACTCGAACCCTTCAAAAAACAACTGATAAGAGAAGTGAACCGCGATGATATCATCAAGCTTACTGAGATAAAAATTAAAAGAATCTCAAAGTATGATACAAAGAAAGCGGATGAATACATCAGAAAGATTGAAGAAGAAATCGAAGATGTAAAACAAAAGCTGGCTCAAATAACCAATTATACCATTGAGTATTTTAAAAATATTAAAAAGAAATTTGGAAAGAACAGGCAACGCAAAACTGAAATTCGTAACCTTGAATCTATTGAAGCCACACAGGTTGTCGTTTCCAATGAAAAATTATATGTAGACAGAGAAGAAGGTTTTATTGGGACAGGATTGAAAAAAGCAGAATATGTATGTGAGTGCTCAGATATAGATGAAGTAATTACTTTTCTGAGAAACGGAAAATACATAATCACCAAAGTAGATAAAAAAGTATTTGTCGGGAAAAATATTCTCCACACAAGAATATTCAAAAGAAATGATGACCGTACAATTTATAACATTATTTACAGGGATGGCCTGAATGGCAACATTATGATGAAAAGATGCCCTATTACAGGTATTACCAGGGATAAAGAATACGACATTACAAAAGGAACGAAGAATTCCAAAATCTTATACTTCAGCGCTAATCCTAACGGTGAAGCAGAAACCATAAAAATTTATCTGCAGCCAAAACCCAGACTGAAAAAGAAAAAACTGGAACTCAATTTTGGCGAATTAGCCATTAAGGGAAAAGCTGCACAAGGAAATATTCTAACCAGGCACGCGGTTCACAAAATTGTTTTGGAAGAAAAAGGTGAATCTACACTTGGTGGTCAGCACATCTGGTTCGACGAAGAAGTGCTTCGTTTAAATACAGAAGAGAAGGGTAAGTATCTTGGGGAATTCCATGAAGGTGATAAAATAATCGTAATCACAAAGGACGGATGGATGAAATTTACTTCATACGATCTGATGAATCATTATCCGGACAACATTGCCCTGATAGAAAAATTCGATGAGCAGAAAACTTATGCCGCGGTTTATTATGATGCAGATCAGAAGTATTACTACGTAAAAAGATTTAATCCCGAATATTCAATCAAAGATATCAGTCTTGTAGGCGATAATGAAAAATCAAAGCTGGTCTATCTGTTTACTGATACATTCCCCAGAATTGAAGTGGAATTCGGCGGTAAAAACAAGAAAAAAACAAACCAAACAATTAACCTGCACGAATTTATCACAGTAAAAGGTTTCCGGGCCAGGGGAAAACGTCTTTCAAATGCTCAGATTAAGAAAATACACGTTCTGGAACCACTCCCGGAGCCAGAACATAAGATAGAAGAAAAGGAAAGTAAAAAAGAACAAGGGGAAGATTCTGATGATGAAAAGTCGCAGATGAGCCTGGAGTTTTAGACTATAATTTAAAAAATGAACATTGTTTATCTCATAGGATTTATGGGTAGTGGAAAATCTACCGCAGGGAAAAAACTGGCTAACCGTTTAGGTTATCAGTTTTCTGACCTTGATGAATATATTGAAGAAAAAGAAAAGAAGAGCATATCAGAAATATTCGAAACTGAAAAAGAAGAGGGATTCAGGCTACTTGAAAAAAAATACCTGAGAAAACTAAAACCGGAAAAAGAAACAGTAATCTCAACTGGCGGAGGGGCCCCTTGTTTTTATGAAAACATAGATTTTATGAATCAAACAGGGCTAACAATATATCTTAAAATGAATGTCAATCAGTTATTATTCCGGCTGACTCAAAAAGAACAAAACCGCCCCCTTCTGAAAGGAAAATCAAAAGAACAAATGAAATTATCTATAGAACAGTTATTGAAGAATAGAGAATCTTATTATGAAAAAGCCAAATGGATAGTAAATGGCTTTAACATAGATATCCCAAGCCTGGCAAAGGATGTCTCCAATTATTTCAAGAAAAGCGGGGAGATTACAAAACGCTGATTATAATTATTTTAAAACAATATTGTGCTTTAATCACATCAGTTATTAAGAAAAAATGTTGATAAAAAGCAAAAAAAGATGTGAACAAACCAATATGTTTTATCAACAGTCATAATTAACTTAATATCAGCATAAAAAATGGTCGTTGAAAACATAAAAATAAATGTTAATAAGTTAGGAAAGAAACAATTTGAAGATATTGATTCTATTCATAACTTGCGTAAGCACTCTATTTACTCAATGATTTAGTTATCTGATTAAAACATAATTCAATAAAATACAAAAAAATATAACCAGAATGTACGTGAAAGGAAAAGCAACGGACAAAGAGACAAACACGGCATCATCAAATGTAAAGCAAAAAACCTATACATTCGATGAAGCCTTTAAAAGTTCATTGGACTATTTCAATGGTGATGAACTGGCAGCCAGAGTTTGGGCAAACAAGTATGCCCTGAAAGATTCTTACGGGAATCTTTTCGAAAAGAATCCCGATGAAATGCACCGCAGACTTGCTAAAGAGATTGCGAGAATTGAAAATAAATATCCCAACCCAATGGAAGAGGAGGATATTTATCAGTTACTGAAAGATTTCAGGTACATCGTTCCCCAGGGAGGGCCCATGGCAGGTATTGGGAATAAATACCAGATTGCTTCTTTATCTAACTGCTTTGTTATTGGAAATAAAGGGGATGCCGATTCTTACGGAGGAATTATGAAAACCGACCAGGAGCAGGTACAGCTTATGAAAAGACGGGGTGGGGTAGGCCACGACCTTTCACATATACGTCCATCCGGGAGCCCGGTACTTAACAGCGCCCTTACCTCTACAGGCGTTGTTCCTTTCATGGAAAGATTCTCCAATTCAACCAGGGAAGTTGCCCAGGATGGACGAAGAGGTGCACTCATGCTAACAATATCCATAAAACATCCTGATGCCGAAAGTTTTATAGATGCCAAGCTGGAGACAGGAAAAGTTACCGGAGCCAATGTTTCGGTAAAAATTGACCATGAGTTCATGAAGGCTGTGGTTGAAAATAAACCATACCAACAACAGTTCCCGGTTGATTCACCAAATCCGTCCTTCAAACAAACAGTGGATGCAAGAAAATTATGGGAAAAAATTGTTCACAATGCATGGAAATCAGCTGAGCCCGGTATTCTTTTCTGGGATACCATTATCGAAGAATCCGTGGCTGATTCATACGCAGATTCAGGATATAGGACCGTTGCTACCAATCCTTGTGGTGAAATTCCTCTTTGTCCTCACGATAGCTGCAGACTTTTGGCAATTAACCTCTTTAGCTATGTAGACAATCCTTTTACAGAAAAAGCCAACTTCAACTTTGATAAATTCAAAACGCATGTCGCTTATGCACAAAGAATCATGGACGACATAATTGATGTTGAAGTTGAAAAGATTGATGCAATCATTCAAAAAATTGAAAATGACCCTGAAGATTACGAGGTTAAAAGAGTAGAACACAACCTCTGGAAAAACATCCGCAAAAAAGCGCTCGAAGGAAGAAGAACAGGTGTTGGAATAACTGCTGAAGGGGATATGCTGGCTGCTCTTGACCTGCAATATGGAAGCGAAAATGCAATCGATTTTTCCGAAGAAATTCATAAGACAATCGCTATCGAAGCTTATCGCTCTTCAGTTAATATGGCAAAAGAAAGAGGGCCTTTTGAAATTTACGACCGTGAAAAAGAACAGGACAATCCACTGATACACCGATTGAAAAAAGAAGATGAGCAATTGTATAATGATATGGTTAGTTTCGGAAGAAGGAATATTTCATTACTAACTATTGCTCCAACAGGAACAACAAGTCTTATGACTCAGACCACTTCAGGAATCGAACCGGTGTTCATGCCTGTGTATAAAAGAAGAAGAAAAGTAAACCCCAACGATTCGGAATCCAATATCTCTTATGTTGATGACGTGGGAGATTCCTGGGAAGAATACAACGTTTTTCATCACAAATTCGTTGACTGGCTGAAGATAAAAGGTTACAATCCAAAAGAAGTAAAACAATACGACGACGACGAAATAAACAAAGTAATAAAAGAATCGCCTTACTATAAAGCTACTTCAAATGATGTAGACTGGGTTAGCAAGGTGAAAATGCAGGGCCGGGTACAAAAATGGGTTGACCATTCTATCAGTGTTACCATTAACCTGCCGGAAAATGCAAAAGAAGAACTGGTTGGCGAACTTTACGTTACCGCATGGGAAAGTGGCTGTAAAGGTGTTACTGTCTACAGAGAAGGCTCCCGTTCAGGTGTACTTATCTCTAATAAAAAGAAAAACAACAAAAACGATTTTAAACGTCCGAAAATTCTCGAAGCTGAAGTAATTCGCTTCAAAAACAACGATGAAGACTGGATTGCTTTTGTCGGGATAAAAGACGAAAGACCTTATGAAATATTTACTGGTCTGGCAGATGAAGAAGTATTGCCGATCCCAAAATCAATCAGAAAAGGTAAAATCATCAAAGTGAAGAACGAGCAGGGTAAAAGTCGATATGACTTCCAGTACACCGATAAATTTGGGTATCAAAACACCCTGGGAGGCATTAGCCATATGTTTAACAAGGAATTCTGGAACTATGCAAAATTAATATCCGGAGTACTCAGACACGGCATGCCGCTGCCTGATGTAGTTAACCTGGTTTCTTCACTTAGGCTTAATACAGAAACCATTAATACCTGGAAAAAAGGTGTGGAAAGAGCTCTTAAAAAGTATATTCCTGATGGTACAAAAGCACGAAAAGGAACCAAATGCGACAGTTGTGGAGCTGAAAACCTTGTTTACCAGGAAGGCTGCCTGATTTGTCAGAGCTGTGGATACTCTAAATGTGGATAATCAATACAGATTGAAAAAAACATCGGATGCCTTTTGACATCCGATGTTTTTTTATGATGTAATATATCTTTTATTTGTTCAGTTTTTCTCTGATTTTTTCAATCATCACTTTTGTCATCTTTTCAAGATCAAATTCATCTTTCCAGCCCCAATCCTTCTGGGCAGCCTCATCGCTAATCCTTCTGGGCCATGATTCCGCTATGTTTTGTCTGAAATCCGGGTTATAAGTAACCTCTAATTCAGGAATATATTTTTTGATCTCATTTTCCAGTTCTTTCGCTGTAAAACTAATTCCACCCAAGTTATAACTGGATCGTACTTTAATATTTTCTTCTTTAGCTTCCATAAGCTGAATGGTAGCATTCACAGCATCATCCATATACATCATGGGCAAAGCGATGTCCTCTGACAGGAAGCATTCATATTTTCCACATTTAATTGCTTCATAAAATATTTCTACTGCATAGTCTGTTGTTCCTCCACCGGCTTCAGTCTTATAACTGATCAGCCCCGGGTAACGAAGGCTGCGAATATCCATGCCATACTTCTCATGATAATATTCAACCCATCTTTCTCCAGCCAGTTTACTGATTCCATAAACTGTGTTAGGTTCCATAACAGTTACCTGAGGTGTATCCCATTCTGGAGTAGTTGGTCCGAAAGCTCCCATTGAACTTGGCCAGAAGATCTTTTCCACTTTTTTCTCCTTCGCCACATCAAGCACATTAAACAAACTGTTCATGTTCAGGTCCCATGCCCATCGTGGATTTTTTTCGGCATTCCCTGATAAAATAGCAGCCAGATGATAAATCTCTGTAATCTTATACTTTTCAAGAATCTCTGATACACGATCCTTATTCATTGCATCAAGGTTTTCAAAAGGACCTCCATCCATAACATCCTGGGCGGCCATTTTAATGTCTGTGGCAACTACATTTTCTGACCCAAAAAGTTTCCTTAATTCAAGCGTAAGATCTGTACCAATTTGTCCGGCGGCTCCGATAACTAATATTTTCTTCATTATCAACAAGTTTTTATTTTATATTCAATTTTTTGCGCTAAGATAAAATAAAACAAGAATCTAGAAAGTGATTTATAACATTTATAAACTCATTCAAATCAATTACCCCTTCAATTAGTAATTTTTCCTCACCAGATTTTAACATAAAATAAATTTTAACTTTCAAGCATTATTATATACTGATAGTCAATGCATATAACTAAGCGTCTGATATGTTTGTAATAATCAACCCTTCTGTTTTCATTATACAAATCAATTCAGGGTGTTTAAAAATACCTGTTCTAAAAAGCTTCATTCAAAATTATTTAATAAATTTACGCTGCCTGAATGGGTGTATTAAAAAAAAATAGATAACAAAATAAACAGGAGGTTTTATGTCATTAGATAAACTTAACAAAGCACTTTCACAAAATGTTAAAGAACTTGAAGAGGGTGGAAGAGCAAAAGGGAAAGAAAAAGTAATAACAAAGGTTATTCGCCCTAAGAAAGGAAAAGGGCCGAGGTATCTTCTGGAGGGATATGGCGACAAAGAATTCATCAGGATGAACAGCAATTCATATCTTGGTTTGCCCATGCGTAAAGATATGATTAAAGCAGAAGAAAAAGGCGCCAAAGATTTTGGTGTTGGCCCGGGTGCTGTACGTTTTATCAATGGAACTTTCAAATCGCATATTGAACTGGAAGACAAACTTGCTAATTTTCACGGAAGAGAAGCAGGAATGATCTTCAGTTCTGCCTATGCAACCAGTATTGGAGTAATATTTCCTCTCACTACAAAAGAAACCATACTCATCAGTGATGAATTAAACCATAATTGTATTATAAATGCGATGAGGTTAGGAAAACCTGCTGGCAAAGAAATTTACGGGCACAACAACATGGCCGAACTGGAAAAAGCACTTGAAAAAAGTGTTGGCAAAGCCAAAAGGGCACTAGTCATTACCGACGGTATTTTCAGTATGCGTGGTGACCATGCTCCTCTGGACAAGTTGGTGGAGATCTGTAAAAAATACAACGACAAATTTGAAGAAGGGGTTATCACTATTGCAGATGATTCACACGGCGTTGGAGCATTTGGTGAAACAGGAAGAGGAACTGAAGAATATACAAATGCTAAAGTTGATATCCTGGTGGGTACCCTCGGTAAAGCCTTTGGTGTAAATGGCGGATATGTAGTTTCTTCACCCGAAGTAATCAAATATCTGAGAGAAACTGCTCCTACCTATGTGTATTCAAACCCAATCACTGTTTCGGAAACTGAAGCTGCCAAAAAAGCCATTGATATTCTCGATTCCAAAGAAGGAAAAGAAATTATCGGTCACCTGAAAGAAATGACAAAACGATTTGAAAGTGGTCTTAAAGAGGCAGGTTACGAAACCATTGAAGGCGATCATCCGGTGGTTCCTTTAATGGTTAGAGATTCCGAAAAGACCAGCAAAATTGTAAAATACCTGAATGAAAATGGAATTTTGGCTACGGGCCTTAATTTCCCAGTCGTTCCTAAAGGAGATGAAGAAATCCGTTTCCAGATTTCAGCCGCACATACAAAAGACGATATTGATTTTGTGCTGGATGTATTGAAAAATTATGAATAAGATTTTATATCGTAGATACAAGGCAGTGCCTTGTATCTACGGAAATTGCATTAATTAATTCGTATTTTCAGGTGAATAATATTTAAAATTTATTACCTGGTTAATTTCTTGTATTTTATCCTTTTGGGTATAACGTCTCCTCCCAATCGTTTTTTCAGGTTTTCTTCGTATTCACTGTAGGTTCCCTCGAAAAAATACGTGGAAGAATTTCCTTCAAAAGCGAGAATATGCGTGCATATCCGATCGAGGAACCATCTGTCGTGCGAAACAACAACAGCACAACCTGCAAAATTTTGAATACCTTCTTCCAGGGCACGCAGCGTATTTACATCAATGTCGTTGGTCGGTTCATCCAGCAGCAGCACATTAGCTTCTGTTTTTAAAGTCATGGCAAGATGCAGGCGGTTTCTTTCTCCGCCCGAAAGGGTTCCAACCTCTTTTTGTTGTTCGGAGCCGCTAAAACTAAACCGGCTCACATAAGCCCTCGCATTAATCGATTGTTTCCCAAACTCAATCACATCATTGCCACCACTGATTACTTCATAAACTGTTTTCTTTGGATCAATTTCGGCATGTTCCTGGTCCACATAACCAAGCTTTACGGTTTCACCCAGTTTTAGCTCCCCGCTGTCTGGTGTCTCCTCTCCCATAATCATTCTAAAAAGAGTTGTTTTTCCTGCTCCATTGGGTCCAATAACCCCCACAATTCCGGCTTGTGGTAAATCAAAATTCAAGTCCTCAAAAAGCAGCCTTTCGCCATATCCTTTGGATACGCTGTTTGCTTCAATTACTTCTTTGCCTAATCTCGGACCATTAGGGATGGGAATTTCAACTTTCGTTTCTTTCTCTTTTAAATCCTCAGCCAGCATGGATTCATAATTCTTCAGACGCGCCTTCCCTTTACTTTGTCGTCCTTTCGGTCCTTTTTTCGCCCATTCAAGTTCACGTTGCAGAGCTTTCTGACGCTTGGTCTCCTGTTTCTCTTCCTTTTCCAGGCGGCTCAACTTTTGTTCCAGCCATGATGAGTAGTTTCCTTTGAAAGGAATGCCTTCTCCTCTGTCCAGTTCAAGAATCCAACCGGCGACATTATCCAGAAAATAACGATCGTGTGTAACGGCAATTACCGTTCCTTTATAATCCTGCAAATGTTGCTCCAGCCAGTGAACCGATTCTGCATCCAGATGGTTGGTGGGCTCATCTAAGAGGAGTATATCAGGTTCCTGAAGCAATAATCGGCACAAAGCAACACGTCTGCGCTCACCTCCAGACAATACCCCGACCGGTGTATCTCCTTCTGGCGTGCGAAGGGCATCCATCGCAAGTTCTAGCTTGGAATCCAGGTCCCAGGCATCTTTCTGTTCAATCTTCTCTTGTACTTTGCTTTGCTTTTCTATGAGATCATTCATTTTGTCCGGATCATTCATGATCTCTTCATCCATAAATTTATTGTTGATCTCTTCATACTCTTTGAGCAGGTTTACTGTATCTGCCGCTCCCTCTTTAACTATGTCAATTACATTTTTATTTTTATCAAGTTCCGGCTCCTGGGGTAAATGACCAACCGAATACCCCGGAGAATAGGTTACATCGCCTTCATATTCTTCATCCAAACCGGCAATAATCCTTAAAACTGTAGATTTTCCTGCTCCATTCAAACCCAGAATGCCAATCTTTGCCCCGTAAAAAAATGAAAGATTTATATCGTTTATTATCTTTTTCCCTTGTGGTGTTTGCTTACTTACACCCATCATCGAAAATATTACTTTTTTGTCGTCTGCCATAATGTTCCCTTTTGTTTCTGAATGTTCAATTTATTAGCTGCGAAATTAATAAAAGTGAATGGTTTTATTGTTATGTTTATCGGTAAGTAGTGAGTAGTCAGTAGACAGTAGATATTGAAAGAAGAATACAGAATTCAAAATTCAGAATCAGGAATACAGAGTTAAGTCGGCAAAAATTAGTAAACAGCGACATGCTGTATTTTTGTTGGTTGAGTAAACTGAGTTGATTAAGATCGTTTTATTACCCGCAAGTTTTTTAAGAATAAACTATAAATGTTAGATATTTTAATCATTGTTTACTTCATTCATAAATAGACATTTTTCATTTCTCATTGTTCCCTGCCACAGTTCCCTTATTTGGTTCAAAATTAAATCAAATAATTCATTCAAATTGCTTTTGCATATATTCCGCAAATGCCTCCGGCTCGTTGGTTCCTATCCATATCTTTCGGTACTTCCCTTTGATTGATATTTCGAGAGCTTTGTAACCAGAAACATTGAATAAAATTACACCAGGTCTGAAACGAATCCCAAAGCCAAAAGGGACATAACTGATTGGCCGGCAACTTTCAATTTTACTTAAAGGGTACCTTTTGCTTATTAGCCCGACTCCAAAGGAAAAACGTAAATAATATTCATCAATTGAAAGGGTTAGACTTCCGAATAAAAGAAGCAAACAGAGCGAAAGACTTAAGGTTATGAAAAGTGTTTGTGTATTCAGGTTTTCATACAGAACAAAAGCATCTATTATGAGAATTACGGTTATTACAACCCAACCGATTTGTGTCTTTTTCATAATGTTCTATTTTGAGGTGATAAATTCAGTGATTGTTTTTATCAGTTTTTGGTTTACAGGCATTTCCGGGTTTGAATAGGCCTGAATATTTTCAGCCTGTCCTCCTTCAATGGTCTTCAGCACGTGGTTCATGTTTTCAATTTTAACCAGATTTGCCTGACTGGATACTTTAGCAAGTTTTTCAGCTTCTTTTACACTGACTTGCAAATCCTTTGTTCCATTTATAACAAGAACAGGACAAGTAATCTTACGAATCAATTCGGTCGGATCATATTTAAACCAGGAAATCATGTATGGCTGAACAGAGGGTCGAAACAAATTGTAGAGTTGTGGTGACACATTTTTTACCCTGTGACCCTGCTTAAGACTGTCAATAATAATTTCAACCTTACTATAGAATGCTTCAGGTAATTTAGGTTTCAACTGGCCTCTTAATATTTCATCAGCCGGGCTTCCGGCTCCGGCTAAAGAAATAAAGCCTTTTGCATTGATTTTCTGAAGCGCAATAAGCCCGATTAATGAGCCTTCGCTATGACCCAGCAGATATATCTCACTGAATCCTTTTTCTTCTTTTGCATATTGAACGATAGAGACCAGGTCATTTACATACCTGTCTATCGTAAGATTTTTTTCTTTAAATCCCGGGTAAGCGCTTTTGGCAATGCCCCGCTTGTCAAACCTGAGTGTGGCCATTCCCTTTTTTACAAGCGAATCGGAAAGATAGAGCAGACTGTTGTTTTGTGTCATTGCAGAATTTCCGTTCAGGTCGGTGGGTCCTGAACCTGCTATAAAGATTACCAGTGGTGTTGACTGGTTCCCTTTTGGTTGTGTCAGTACAGAATGAATTTCAACGCTGTTGATTTTGATGAACAGAGTATCTTTTTTTTGAGCCTTTAGAGCCAGGGCTCCAAATAAAATAAACGTAAGAATTATTATCTTTTTCATATCAGGAGAAAATTTCTATTAGTTGACGGGTTATTAACTGATTAAATACAATTGAAACCACAATAGCCACGAAGAATAACACACCTGATCGTGGTGGTTTTATATTTGATGAAACCCGGAAGGCATTATACATCCAGGTAATAAGCCATATTGTAAGAACTAAAGTAACGATGATCAGGATGATTGCCTGGGTGATTTCTATGGTAGTGACACTGATGGATTGCCCCTGGCCAAGGTATTCATGTAAAAGATGTTTCCCAAATTTATCAATTGAACCGGCAAACCCAGGGAAGGCTGCCAGCAGATAAGGAGAACGGGCAAGAGCCTGAGTTCCAAAAACGTCTACAATTCTTACGGATTGGGTTGATGTAAGTGTTAAAAGATAAATGAGGGTTGAAAACACCAGCCAGTTAGCCAGGTTTTGAATGATATAATACATAATAGGCATTTCTGCAGAAATGTTTACTGATACTGGGTCAGGGAAATGTGTATGGCTGAAATAACCAATCACAGAGGTTAGTAATATGAAGATTATACCTATGACAAGTGATTTGCCGCCGGCAATATAGTGGAATGGGTTTATGAATTTTTTCATTGCTCAGATTCTTTTTTAAGGTTCTCTATCTTTTGGATTAGATCGTTTAGCATGTTTCTTACCGTGGGATAACTTAATTTGAGTTTCTGCGCCATAACTTTCAAACTGCCACTGCTTTGGACAAAATCGAGAATGAATTTCTGTTCCTCTTTATCCAGTTTCAGTAAAAAAGGCATTTCAAATGAGCCGGTAATGTCCGTGCCACAAGAATCGCAATGCAGGCTTTGAACTTTTAGTTCTGAGCTACAACTCGGACAGGTAATAGGTAAATTTTTATCCATTAGTTTATTGCTTGTTTAACAAATGTAAAAAAATGTTTAATAAAACAAAATAAAATATTAAAAAAATTAAAATATGATTTAACTAATTTGGGATTTGATGAATGAATGTATTAGATATCCTTGTTTTTATGATGCTGATTGTTTTCAGCAGCCAGTTTCTGTTCCCGGAAGACATTCAGGGCCAGACCATTAAAGTAGGCGAACAGGAATGGATGACAAAAAATTTGAATGTAGATCATTTTCGTAACGGAGATCCGGTTCCACATGCCAGGACATCCGAAGAATGGGAGAAATCAGCAGAGGAAGGAAAGCCCGCCTGGTGTTATTACGAAAATGAATCAAAAAAAGGAAACAAGTATGGGAAATTGTACAATTGGTATGCCATTAAAGATCCACGTGGACTTGTGCCGGAAGGATGGAAGTTGCCCGACAGAACTGACTGGAATAAGTTGTTAAATGAATTAGGGGGCAAGGAAAATGCCTGTGAAAAGTTCAAAACTAATTGGAAAAAGGGAAATGAAAATAAGACTCGTTTTGCCGCCTTACCCGCAGGAGCGAGGGATATTTTCGGGAATTTTTATGCCGGCGGATCATTCACAGCCTGGTGGATTGCTCCCGGCGAAGATGGAGGTAAACGGGCTGTTGTTTGCAGCAATACCTATGTGGGAAGAAACCTGAATGACAAACGCAATGGTTTTTCTGTGAGGTGTGTGAAAGAGTAGCGTGGAATTACTATCAGGATTCACATCCTCAAAAAAGTGTGTTTTGGAAAAAAGGAAGGTTTTCAACAAGCCCTTAAGGAAAAACCATTTTAAAAATCAACAAAAGCCCAGGCGCATACCTGGACTTTCTGCTTTGATTTTATTATGGTTGATGATTCTTATTTTTATTGGTTGAATTAATTTTTGTACAGGTAAACCCCTTCTTGGTTTTCTCCGTTATTGATTTTTCCGTGGAACGTTTCGCTCATGGTTTCTTCTCTTGTACCGGGTCTCAGGTAACGAGCAATTATATCAACTTTGTTGTTGTCGTAGATTTTAATTTTCACATAATTATACACATAGCCCTCGCCGAGTGGGTTTTCAATGAGTTTCGTCTGTGAAGAAGAAACAAAGGCATGTTTGTTCCCGAACAAGTTTTTACTGAAATACTCGTAAACATCCAGTGGCATGCCGCCAATAGCATCTATTGATTCCTCCTGGATTTCCCCGTCAATTTCAAGTTTGCATTTGCCATAATGTAAAACGGCATTGATATTTTGTCCGTTTTTCAATGACTTCATTAATTCCTCAAAATTTGTAACCTGGTTTTTTTCCTGGCTGAAAATTTGGGTTGTTGCAATGATTAGTAAGCTAAAAAGGATGATTGTTCGTTTCATAATCGTGTTTTAGGGTTTGACAGCAGCTTACGAAAGTAATGATTTTACTTTGTCTGCAATAACTTTTCCGTCAGCTTTACCTGCCAGTTGTCTTTGGGCAATTCCCATAACTTTGCCCAAGTCTTTCATGCTTTCAGCCCCGGTTTCTTCAATAATTTTTTCGATAATCTCTGTAAGTTCCTCATCACTCATTTGTTCGGGCAGGTAATTTTCAATGAATTTTGCTTCATTGAGTTCTATTTCAGCAAGTTCTTTCCGTCCTTGTTGCTGGTAAATTTCAGCGCTTTCTTTTCTTTGTTTTACCAGTTTCTGAATAATTTTGATCTCTTTTTCTTCTGAGATATTCTTATCAGCTCCTTTTTCAGTTTTAGCAAGCATGATGGCTGTTTTTATTGAGCGCAGCGCTTCGGTTTTTTCTTTTTCTTTGTTTTTCATTGCGGTTTTCATATCCGCTTCGATTTTATCCAGTAGTGCCATAATTCTGACCCTCCGTTATTTTTATTATATTAATCAACATTGTCGTGAAGATACGAATTATTCTCTTTCAGTTTAGTCTTTTCTTCTTCATCGTCTGAAAGTGTATATCGTGATATTTTCGATTCTTTTGAGTACCTGGGCTGATCGATTTTTATTTTCTTTCTTTTGAAAGCAGGTTCGTTTTCCAGAGATTCCAGATCGTCATCGTTTCTCATTGGGTTTTTCCCGGTTTGATTTTCTTCATCTCTGTTTTCTTTGATCTTTTCAATTACTTCTTCTTGTTTAATTGTTTCATGTTCATCTTCTTCTTGTTCTGATTTTGAAGAATGATGCACAACAAATTGTTCTTCTTCTCTTTCTTTGGTGAGGTCAAAATTCAGGGTTCTTTGCTGTGTTTCATATTCATCTTCCTGTTTTGCATTAGAATTGTTCTGACTAACTTCCTGATTTTGCCTGTTGTATTTTTCAGTGAGCGTGATTTTCTTCTTATGTGTTTTCTTAGCATAAAGCTCAGGGATGCTGTTGTCTTCAAATCCTGTTGCAATAATGGTAACGCTGATTTTATTCTCCAGCTCTTCTTCTTTTCCGGTTCCCCAGATGATGTTCGGGGTAGTTTCCACCTCGTTATTGATGTAATCGGTTATTTCACCAATTTCATCCATTGTAATTTCTTCTTTTCCTGAGTTAATGTTCAGGAGGATATTATCAGTACCCCTGATATCGTTATCATTCAGTAGGGGGGAGGTGAGTGCTTGTTCAATGGCCTTACTGGCCCTGTTTTCTCCTTCTGCTTCGCCGGTACCCATAATTGCCACACCACTGTTTGAAAGTACAGTATTTACATCGGCAAAGTCAACATTGATATAACCGGGAACAGTTATTATTTCTGCAATACCTTTTGCAGCAGCAGCCAGCACATTATCTGCATGTGAAAATGCTTCTGAAAGTTTCATATTTCCGCAGACTTCACGAAGTTTTTCATTGTTAATAACCAGGAGTGAATCCACATGTTTCCCGAGCTCGTGAATTCCTTCAATTGCCTGATTGATTCTTTTTTGTCCTTCGAACCTGAATGGGATGGTTACAATAGCCACGGTTAGTATGCCTTGTTCTTTAGCTGCTTTGGCTATAACAGGGATAGCCCCTGTTCCTGTACCACCGCCCATGCCTGCTGTAAGGAATACCATCTTGGTGTTTGAGCTTAGTACTTCCATTACATCATCGAGGTTTTCAATGGCAGCCTCTTTACCTATTTCTGGTTTGTTTCCTGCACCACGGCCTTCAGTCAGCGATTCGCCGAGTTGTATTTTTACCGGCACAGGACTGTGATCAAGCGCCTGGGCATCCGTATTGCAAACAGCAAAGTTAACATCACGAATTCCCTGGTTGAACATATGGTTGATAGCGTTGCTTCCACCGCCTCCAATTCCAACCACTTTGATGATTGATGAGCGGTCCACCGGTAAATCAAAATTCATTAATTCGTCAGCCATAATATTGAGTTTTATTATTTACAATTAATTGATAATCAAAATGAGTAATCCAAATCTACATTTCTGCGTCGTTCTCTTCAAAAATATCGTTAAAAGCGTTTTTTAATTTGTTAAAGAAGCCTTTCTGTGCTTTCTCCTGTTGTTTTTCCGGTAATTCTTCTTCCTCTTCAAATTCCTGGAGATCTTCTTTTCCATCTTTATCCTTTTCTTTGCTGGTATTTTTCTCCATGTACTCAAAGCCTTCCAACACAAGTCCAACACTTGTTGAGTACATTGGATTATTTACCTCTTCTACACTTTCAGAAGCCAGCATTTCGCTTGGGTAACCCAGGCGAACATCCATACCTGTAATGAATTTTACCAGCTGCGGCAGATCTTTCAGCAATGCCCCGCCTCCTGTAATAACAATACCTGCGCTAAGGCGTTCGTAATAACCGGAGTTTTCAATTTCGTAAAGCACGGCATTCAGTATTTCTTCCATTCTCGACTGAATGATATAGGCCAGGCTTTTCAGAGATATCTCTTTCGGCTCTCTTCCACTGATGCCAGGTATCGAGACGATCTCGTCTTCTCTTGCGATATCTCCTAGTGCAGAACCATATTGAACTTTGAGTAGTTCAGCCTGTCTTCTTAAAATAGAACATCCTTCTTTAATGTCTTTTGTAACCACATCACCACCAAAAGGGATAACTGCCGTATGGCGGATAATATCGTCGTAATAAACAGCTACGTCAGTAGTTCCTCCGCCAATATCGACCAGGGCCACACCAGCTTCTTTCTCATCATCAGTTAAAACAGCAGAAGATGATGCCAAAGGTTCGAGAATTATTTCATTTAAGCTTAATCCTGCCTTAGTTATACATTTGCTGATGTTTTTGGTAGATGTGATCTGGCCAATGACAATGTGAAAATTTGCTTCCACACGCCGGCCGAGCATCCCAACCGGATTCTTAATCCCTGTTTCATTATCAACAATGAAACTCTGAGGAAGCACATGGATAATTTCTTCACCCACATCGATTGAAATATTATACATTTCACCAATCAGGTTATCTATATCTTCCCTTGCTATCTCATCATCATCTGAATTTCGGTTAATATAACCCCTGTTTCTTATCGTTTTGATGTGTTTACCGGCAATCCCCACAAATACATCTGTAAAGACATAACCTGTGGCAGCCTGTACATCTTCCACGGTTTTTTCAATAGCGGTTACTGTTTCATCAATGTTTTGAACAACGCCTCTTTTAATTCCTGTGGATGGTGTTTTGCTTACACCAAGGATTTCGATGCGTCCGTTCTCTTTTTTCTTTCCAATAATGGCAACAACCTTTGTTGTTCCTATGTCTATTGCTGCAACTAAATTTTCTTTCTCACTCATTTTGATTATTGTTTTTTGCAGATTATTTGATTATCATATTTTAAATTGATGACCAGATACTGATTCCAGCCAACATTGTTTAATCCTTTTTTGTAGAATACTTTTAAGTTTCTCATCTTTTCTTTGAAATTTTCATACTTACCAAGTTTTATTAGGTGTGCCCCTACTCTTGGTATCAACTCGTATTCTCCCTCACGTGTAAGATAGATTTGTTCAATCTGTGATTTCCAGAATGGGTCGGCATTGATAAATTTAGCCATTTCAAAAATCTCACAAATTGAATTGTTTCTCTTTTCTTTATTTTCTGATGGACACTTAAGCCAGTTTGTCCGTGGAACTTCAAAAAATTCATATATTTCTCCGCTTGCCACCAGAACATGCGAAGCATAATAGGATGAAAGCGGAATAATCGCTCCATCCTTGTCAAGGTAATAGTTTTGTTGTTTGTTGTTAATAATACGGACGATTGGATTTCTCTGGTCTACCTCGATATGAAGAATTCCAGTACCTGTAAAATAGACCTCTGTATTTTTTATGATTGGTTTTTGGGTTATCGATTTTTCTAGTTCCTGTATGTTAACTTTTTTAATCGGCTGACCCAATACTTTTTGATCCAGGTCGTGAATGAAATGTTTGATATATTTTTCTGAAACAAATTTATCCTCCAGGCTGTCTTTAATGTGCACCTGGATCTTACTGCATATATTTCCTGTTCTCTTTTCAGAAACAAAAGACAATGCAATAACTATGTACCCTAGTATTGCTAACCAAACTCCTATTTGTTTCAGTTTTTTCATGCTTTGCTATCTATTTTAGCTATTGTTTCTTTCAACTCATCTGTAATCTGGTCTATATCTCCCGCACCCATTGTTATAAGGATTTCCGGTTCTTTTTCTTTCACAAGCTCGGTTAGAGATTCCTTTTTCACCTTATTTTTGTTTGCATTGTTGATAGCCTGAAATATAAGGTCTGATGTGACGCCTTCAATGGGTTCTTCCCTGGCCGGATAGATATCGAGTAGCAGAATTTCATCAAGCTGTTCCAGCGCATTTGCAAATTCCCTGTAAAAATATTTTGTTCTGCTAAACAGGTGTGGCTGGAAAACGCCGGTTATTTTTCTGCCGGGATAAAATGCTTTTACGGAACGGATTGTATAATCAATTTCCTGTGGAAGATGTGCATAATCGTCAATATAAACTCTTTTTTCAGATTGATATTGGATATCGAACCTTCTTTCAATTCCTTTGAATCCGGCTAAGGCTTTCTGAATTATTTCTGAGGGCACACCATAAAGAAAAGCTATGGCACTTGCGGCTACTGCATTTTCAATGTTTACAAGTCCAGGAATGCCCATTTCAATATTGCTAATTGTCTTAGCCGGGGTGACCAGGCTAAAAAAGTATCTTCCTTTTACAGTTGTTATTCCTTTTGCAAAGAAGTCAGCATCTTCATTATCAAGAGAATATTCGTAAACACTGAGATTTGAAGGTATCCTGAGTTTGTTTTTTAATTCTTTCTTTATGAGCAAAATACCATTAGCGGGCAATTTGTTAATTAACTCTTCAAAAGCCTTTAAAAGTGATGATTTGTTTTTATAGACATCAAGATGGTCCTCATCTATTGAAGTAATAATAAGTGTATATGGATCTAATTGCAGGAAGGATTTGTCAAATTCATCCGCTTCCATAATTACATTTTCGCTTGTTGAGGATAAGAGGAGGTTCGATTGATAATTTTTAGCAATTCCTCCAAGGAATGCATTAACGCCCTCATATTCATTGAAGACATGCGACATGATGCTGGACACGGAGGTTTTTCCATGAGTTCCGCTAACTGCAATGCAGTGCTTATCTTTAGATATTAAACCCAATACCTCTGATCGCTTGTATAGGAGGAAGGAATTTTCTTTGAAGTAATTCAGCTCCGTATGTTTCTCAGGGATAGCAGGTGTATAGACTATTAGCGTGTCTTGCTTGTTTTCTTTATATTTTTTGGGGACCATTGAAACATCGTCCTTGTAATGAACATGAATATTTTCCTTTTCAAGTTTTTCAGTTAAGGGCTTCTTTACCTTATCATAACCAGCCACCTGTTTGCCCAGGCTATTGAAATATCTTGCCAGGGCGCTCATCCCAATGCCGCCGATTCCGATAAAATAGACCCTATTTATCTGGTTCATATTCATTTTTTACGTGCCATTTTTAATACTTCTTCAGCGATTACTCTTGCTGAATCGGGTTTTCCAATTTCTGCTATATTGATTGATAAATTTCTTCTTTTTTCTTCGTCATCAGTGATTTTTATAGCTTCCGGCAGCAATTTATCCTTTGCTTCCTGGTCCTTAATCATAATGGCTGCTTCTTTTTTTACCAGCGACAAGGCATTCCTGGTTTGATGGTCTTCTGCCACATTTGGCGAGGGAACCAGGATAACCGGTTTTTTTACCAGAGCAAGCTCAGAAATTGTTCCTGCACCAGCCCTTGAGATAATTACATCAGCCATAGAATAAGCCAGGTCCATTCGGTTTATGAATGGTGTTAATATCACATTACTTAAATTATATTGTTCTAAAGCCACTTTTGCTTTTTCATAATAGTTTTTACCGCATTGCCATATTAATTGAAGATCTTTCCTGTTAAGACTTTCCAGATGCATTATGATGCTGTTGTTGATTGACCCTGCACCCAGGCTTCCTCCAATGGCAAGGATGGTTCTCCGTTTCGGATCAAGTTTAAAATGCTTAGCTGCCTCTTCTTTTTTATCCTTACCAGGAATTAGTTCTTTCCTTACCGGGTTACCTGTGAGCATGATTTTTTCTTCAGGGAAATATTTTTCCATCCCATCATATGCTACACAAATTTTTTCTGCCTTTTTGGACAGCAGTCGGTTTGTAATTCCTGCATAAGAATTTTGTTCCTGGATGAGCGTTGGAATTCTTTTTTTGCTGGCCACCCGGAGTACCGGGCCACTTGCATATCCTCCAACACCAACAACTACATCAGGTTTAAATTTTTTAATTATTCGCCGGGACATGGCGAGGCTCTTCAATAGTTTTACTGGCAATATTAGATTTTTCACAGAGAGTTTTCTTTGTATTCCGCTAATAGGAAGACCTATAATCTGGTAACCTGCTTCCGGGACCTTACGCATTTCCAGCCTGTCTTTTGCTCCAACAAAAAGCAGTTCTGCCGAAGGTTCAATCTCTTTGACCGCATTGGCTATGGAGAGAGCCGGGAAGACATGTCCGCCGGTTCCTCCTCCACTTATGATAATATGTATATTCTGATTACTCATTATCTGTCAATACTTTTTTGGTTATTTTAGGTTCATCCACCGATCGGCTGACACTCAGGATGATACCAATCGCAATGCTTGTAAAGAGTAACGACGAACCACCCATGCTAACAAAAGGCAAGGTTTGCCCGGTTACAGGGAAGAGATGTACAGCCACTCCCATATTTATGAATGCCTGAAAAACGAGCAGCAAAGTGAGTCCAAAGGCGAGAAATGCCCCGAAAGTCCTGTTGCTTTTTCTTACGATCACACCGGCCCTGTAGAGCAAGAAAAGGTAGAGAAACAAAATAACCAGACCTCCAAGGAACCCATATTCTTCCACTATAATGGCATAAATAAAATCTGAATAAGCATAAGGAAGAAAATCTCTTTGCGTGCTGTTTCCCGGTCCTTTGCCGAAAAAACCACCCGTTGCTATTGCTATTTTTGATTGTTCTACCTGGTAACTGTCTTCGTTTTCAGGTTCAAAAAATGATTCAATCCTGTTTTCCCAGGTTGTAAGTCTGCCTTTATTTTCTGTAAGAACCATTCCGCTTATTAAGATGGCTATTGAAAAGAAACCTACGATAAGAAGTCCGCCAATATATTTTAATTTGATTCTTCCTACAAACATAAGTATTAGCGCTGTGGCGAAGAGGATCAGAGAGGTTGAAAGATTAGCCGGCAATATCAGACCGCAGATAATAATTGTAGGAACGAATAAATTTCCCAGGACTTCTTTTGTTTCATTTATTTTATGTTGTTTAAGAGAGAGAATCCGTGCAATATACATCATCAGGGCCAGCTTGGCAAAGTCTGATGTTTGCACTGTTAAACCAATTCCTGGTAAAGTGAGCCATCTTCTGGCTTCATTATAGCTGGTGCCCATTGCCAGTGTTAGCAACAGCAGTATAAATGCTACGAAAATGAACAACTGAGAGAGTCTTGAATAATACTTATAATGGATATTATGTACAATGAAGATAATGATCAGGCTTAAAACCAGAAGAGAAAAGTGCTTCAGTACATAATAAGTAGTTCCCGGATTTTGCGATTTATAAGCGAGTGTACCCGTAGAACTGTAGACGGCCAGCAGCGATAACAGTGAAAGCAGGATTACCACTCCCCAGATAATGCCGTCTCCTTTAAAGTATTTATTTATAAGCTCTTTCAGGTTCATAGATTTATAAATTTCTTACTGCTTTTTTAAACTGGTTTCCGCGTTCTTCATAATTTTCAAACAGGTCGAAGCTGGCACAGGCGGGCGATAACAATACTGTATCACCTTTTCTTCCTACATAATAAGCTGTTCTTACGGCTTCTTCGGCTGTTTTAGTGTCCACAATTGTTTCCACAGCGTCTTTAAAAGCATCATGAATTTTTTGGTTGTCGATACCCAGACAAATGATGGCTTTTACTTTTTGTTTCACCAGGTCTATCAGTGGTTTGTAGTCATTTCCCTTATCAAGTCCGCCGGCAATCCAGATTACATTCTCAGGCATGCTTTCCAGTGCATACCAGGTTGAGTTGACATTGGTTGCTTTGGAATCATTAATAAACCGGATGCCATGAATTTTAAGAACTTCTTCAAGCCTGTGTTCAACACCCTGGAAGTTTGTAAGACTCTTTCTTATCACGTCTTTCCTAATATCCAGGGCTTTTGCAGCAATGCCTGCAGCCATTGAGTTATAGGCATTGTGTTTTCCTCTTAGCGCTAAATCGTTTATTGCCATAGTAAATGGGTTGTTTTTATAGTTTATAGTTAGTTTTTCGTTTTCAATATAAGCTCCCTGCTTTTGCTTTTTATCAAAGGAGAAGGCTACTTTATTAGCAGGAGTGCTGTAATTTTTTAGTTCCTTATTTATCAGCTCATCATCTTCATTGTAGATGAAAAGTTCTTTATCGGTTAGGTTTTGCAGAATTTTGAATTTTGATTTTACATAGTTTTCGATCTTAAAATCATATCGATCAAGATGGTCGGGTGTGATGTTAAGAAGCATTGCAATGTTTGGCCTGAATTTATACATTCCGTCCAGTTGGAAGGAGCTAAGTTCAATTACGTAGTAGTCATAATTTTCTGTAGCCACCTGCAAGGCAAAACTGTTGCCTACATTTCCTGCCAGTCCCACGTTTAATCCTGCATTTTTAAGAATATGATGTGTAAGCTTTGTAGTTGTTGTTTTGCCATTGCTTCCTGTAATGCAAATTGTGAAAGCATTAGTAAATCTTCCGGCAAATTCGATTTCAGATATTACAGGAATTTTTTTAGATATTGCTTTTTTAACTATATCTGTATTTTCCGGTATTCCCGGGCTTTTTATTATCTCGTTTGCTTCTAAAATTTGTTTCTCTGTATGTTTTTTTTCTTCAAATTTTATGTCATATTCATGCAGAAGGTTTTTATATTTTTCTTTGATAGAGCCTTTATCGGAAACAAAGACTTCATGCCCCTGTTTTTTTGCCAAAACAGCAGACCCTGCTCCACTTTCACCTGCGCCTAATATGACGGTTTTTCTGTTCATCATTATCGTATTTTTAATGTCACTATTGTTATTACTGCCAGCAGAATACCCACAATCATGAACCTGGTTACTATTTTGGGTTCAGGGTATCCTTTTTTCTGATAGTGATGGTGGAGGGGAGACATTCTGAAAATCCTTTTCCCCTCTCCATATTTTCTTTTTGTATATTTAAAATAAGAAACCTGTATCATGACCGAGATGCTTTCAACGAAGAAAATTCCGCAAAGAATAGGGATCAGCAGTTCTTTTCTGATGATTATTGCATAAACAGCAATGATACCCCCTAGCGCAAGGCTACCTGTATCGCCCATAAATACCTGTGCCGGATATGAGTTGTACCACATAAATCCGATGGTTGCGCCTATGAAAGCACTTACATAAACTACTAGTTCGCCAGTATGTGGAATATACATGATGTTAAGATAATCTGCATAGATCAAGTTCCCTGAGACATAAGCCAGAATGCCCAGTGTCGCCCCGATAATTGCCGATGTTCCGGTTGCAAGTCCGTCAAGCCCATCTGTCAGGTTAGCGCTGTTAGAGACTGCTGTTACAATTAAAATGGTAACTATTACAAAAGCGATCCATGCAAGTTTTTCTTTGTGTTTTCCGGCAAAAGCAACCAGATACTGATAATCGAATTCATTATTCTTGAAAAATGGTATGGTTGTAATGGTTGATTTTTCAGAATCAGCAAAAAGGTATGGAGCTTTATCTTTGTTTCCCATGTTTTGTAATTCCTCAGAAAGCGTGGCTTGCTGTATCTCTTTGTCTGTCAGGTTTCTTTTAACAGTGACATCCTCGCTTATAAAGAGAGTAATCCCAACAATTAGCCCCAGGATAACCTGACCGACTATTTTAAATTTACCGGCCAGGCCCTTCTTATTGTTTTTAAATATTTTAATGTAATCATCTATAAAGCCTACTGTACCCAACCAGATGGTAGTAATGATCATGAGAATGACATACACATTTGAGAGGTTGGCAAAGAGGAGAGTAGGTATTAAAATGGATGCAATAATAATAAGCCCTCCCATGCTGGGTGTTCCGGCTTTTGTTTTTTCTCCTTCAAGTCCAAGTTTTCTTACTTCTTCTCCGATTTGTTTCTTTCTGAGCAGGTTAATAATTTTCTTTCCGAAAAGAAGGGAAATAATGAGAGATGTAATAATAGTCATTGCTGAACGGAATGAGATATACTGAAACATTCCCGCTCCCGGTATGTCAAATTGTTCAAGGTATTGAAAAAGATGATAAAACATTTATTTTCAAGTTTAATTGTTAAAAATTTCTTTTATAATCTCCCTGTCATCAAAATGATGCCTGACCCCGTTAATTTCCTGGTAGGTCTCATGCCCTTTTCCTGCTACCAGGATTATGTCATTATTTCTTGCCATCATGCAGGCTGTGCGTATTCCTTCTTTTCTGTCAGTTATTATAACAACTTTGTCTTCTCTATTTTTAGGAACTCCTTTTTTCATATCGTTCAGAATTTCCTCCGGATTTTCTGTTCTCGGGTTATCTGAAGTAAGAATTACTTTATTGCTGTAATTAATTGCGATTCTTGCCATTTGTGGCCGTTTGGTTTTGTCTCTGTCGCCACCGGCACCGATTAAAGTGATTAGCTCCTGGTTCTCCTTTTGCAATTCACTGATTGTTTTCAGCACGTTTTCAAGAGCATCCGGGCTGTGTGCATAGTCTACAATAGCCGTTTTATTGTCTTTGGAATGGATTGTTTCAAAGCGTCCATCTACAGGCTCCAGTTTGCTTATATCAATTAGTAATTTTTCTTTTTCGTAACCCAAAAGCCTTGCAGCAGCGTATACCCCGATGATATTATAAGCATTAAACTGACCGATAAATTGAGTCCATACTTCATTATTATTAAGGTATAGCTGGGTTCCATCCATGTGTTTTTCAATAATCCTGCCTTTAAAATCAGCCATATTTTTCAGTGCGAATGTATTTACCTGGGCTTTGGTATTTTGGGTCATTATCCTTGCATTTCGGTCATCGGAATTAATGATAGCCACAGAATTTTTATCAAGATAGTTGTCAAAAAGCAATTTTTTTGAGTGGATGTAATCCTCAAATGTTTTGTGGTAATCAAGGTGTTCATGTGTAATATTTGTGAAAAGCGCCATTTGAAAGCGCAGTCCTGATATTCGTTTCTGTTTGAGGGAGTGAGAGCTTACTTCCATAAAAACAAATTCGCACCCTTCGTCCACCATTTCTTTCAGGAGCTTGTTTATCTTTATTGAATCAGGAGTTGTAAATTTTGTAGAGAGCTTTCTGTTGTTTATGTAGTTGGCAATTGTGGAAATCAGGCCTACTTTATGCCCACTTTGCAGGAACAATTGAAAAAGGAGGGTAGCTGTGGTTGTTTTTCCGTTTGTACCTGTTATTCCTACAAGGTTTATTTTTCTTGCAGGATTGTCATAAAAATTAGCAGCTATTTTTCCCAGCTCATCTGCTGAGTCTTCTACTTTGATGTAGGTAATATTTTCATTTATGTGTTTAGGGAACATTTCGCAAATAACAGCAACAGCTCCGTTTTTAACAGCCTCATCAATAAATTGGTGTCCGTCTACAGTCAGTCCTTTCACTGCAACAAATAAGGATCCTTCCCGGGCTTCCCTTGAATCAAAATGAACGGATACAATTTGTTTCGCAGTTGTTCCTTTTTGTTCAAGTACAGGAATATCGGTTAATATTTGATCTAGTTTTTTCATTCCTTAAATGTCATTTCAAGTTCTACTTTTTCCCCTTTTTCAATTCTGGTTCCCGGCGGAATTGATTGTTTCCTGATACTACCTCTGCCCACGACACTTACATTAAGTCCCATGTTTTCAAGAATGTATACAGCGTCTTTAACGCCCATTCCTATTACTTTTGGCATAGTTTTATTTTTTATATACCGGTTGGCCAGTTTGATACATGAATCCATTTTACGCGTTACAACCCAGTCAGAGTCCACGATTTCATCCTGTGTTTTAATATTCAGTTCATTTAGAACTTTTTTAAGTTCTTTACGGTGGCTGTGTTTTGTATAAGGGATTTCAATATCATTCTGAGATTTTGCCATTTCAAGCCCTTCATGAATATTAAAGCTTGTAGCATAGACTTTATCAGCTATTTCTTTGAATACAGGTCCGGCAACAATATTTCCGTAATACACATTTTTTGAGGGAGAATTCACTACCACTATACAGGAATACTTGGGATCATTTGCCGGGAAATATCCTACAAAGGAAGCCTGGTAGCTTATCTCTGATTTTTTTGAATAGCCGTATTTCTCATTTGCAATTTGTGCTGTTCCTGTTTTTCCCGCGATTTTATAATTCAGGTTTTTCAGATTTCTTGCTGTTCCATTTTCAACTACACCTTCGAGGAGTTTTTGTGCTTTTCTGATTGTAGGCTTGGAGCAGATAGCAGCATTCATTACAGTAGGTTTGAAATTTTTAACAGTTTCTCCGTGGTCCATGATTTTTTGAACCAACATGGGTTTCATCATTTTACCACTGTTTGCAACAGCATTATAGAAGGTTAAAATTTGCAACGGGGTTAATCTAACCTCATAGCCAATAGACATCATGGGCAAGGAAATGCCAGACCACAATTTATCTCCCGGGTATTTTATTCTTGGTTTTCCTTCTCCTTTTATTTCAAGATTTAGCGGATCATTCAGGTTCATGCTGTAAAGGCGATCTATAAATTGTCTTTCGCGGTTTTTATAATTTTTTGTTATAATTTTTGAAATTCCTACATTGGAAGAATATTCAAAAGCCTGCTTAACGGTAATTTCCCCATATCCACCAGGTTTGGAATCTTTGAGTTTCTTATCATAATATTCTACGGTTCCGTCTTTGGTGTCTATTGTGTCATCCAGTTCTACGAAATTGTCTTCCAAAGCAGCTATGATTGATGCAAGTTTAAAAGTTGATCCGGGTTCACGGCTTTCACCGATGGCATAATTATATATTTCTTTGTATTTGCCTTCTTTGGTTTTACCCAGGTTGGCGATGGCTTTGATCTTCCCGGTATTTACCTCCATTAAAACAGCTGTCCCGTGATCAGCATTGTGTTTAATAAGCTGTTGCTTTAGCGCGCTTTCGGCCACATCCTGGATGTTGACATCAATGGTTGTGATCACATCCTTTCCACTTCTGGGTTCAATCTCATTTTCATCACTTACAGGGATCCATATTCCTCCCTGGATTCTACGCATCAACCTGACACCTTCTGTACCTTCAAGGTACTGATCATAAGCTCCCTCTATTCCTACCCTTGTACTTCCTTCCCAGTCTTTTGTATAGCCAATTGTTCTGGAGGCCAGCTGGTCGTGTGGCTGAATTCTGATGTTCCTTTTAATTACAATAAATCCACCTTTGTATCGTCCCAGTCTGAAAAGGGGGAATTGCTTGATTTTTTTCAGTTGGTGATAACTTACCCGTTTTTTTATGAGGAAAAATCTTTCTCCTTTTTTTCTGGCCTGGTATAATTCCTTCCGGTATTGTTTTGCACTTTTATCGTTAAAAGTTTCAGCCAGTTTATGGGAAAGCGTATCCAGTTTTTTTAAATATGTTTTAGTATCGAGAGAAAGGCCCGTACTTCTGGTGTCAAGTCGTATTTCATAAAAGGGAACAGAGCTTGCCAGGAGCCTGTTGTTTGCAGAATATATTTCACCCCGGTTCGATTGAATAATCTGATTTTTAAGGTGCAGGTCCCTCGATTTTTCTTCCCATTTCTGTCCCTGGAACAATTGCAGATATACAATCTTGCCGAGAATTAATAACCCAAAAAGTAGTATAAACACATATACTACTCCTACACGCCATAATATTTCTCTCTTCAGCGGCATACTCAGTCTTCTTTAATCACAATTTTTTTAGGGGGTGTTGTCGATTCCTTTAACCCCAGATTTCTTTCTTTTACAAGCCGGATTACTTCCGACTGTTTGCTTATATTCATTAATTCGGCAGAAATAGAAATAGATTTTGCTCTCAGTTCTCTTACTTCTTCCTGCAGAATAGAATTTTTTCTTACCAGTTTTTCGGCATGATACCTGTTTCCGATGTAGATAAAGGCAATAAGGGCCAGGAATAGAATGAAGGGCAGCTGCCTGATCACCTTGTCTTTGGTTAACAATGAACCAGCCAGCAAGCCTTTTAAAGAACCAACTTTCTTCAGTTCTTTTCGTTCCTGAGATTCGTCTATAAATTCTATGTTTTTTTTGTTTTGGTTCATTATTGTTGTGTTTTTTCTGCAATTCTTAATTTAGCACTTCGTGCCCTGTTGTTTTCACTGATCTCCATTTCAGAAGGAGTTATTACTTTGCTGTTTATAGTTTTTAGAGGTTTAAGAATATTGCCGTAAAAATCTTTCTCCGGGGTCCCCGAAAACCGACCTGTTTTCATAAAATTTTTCACCAGTCGGTCTTCCAGTGAATGGTAAGATATAACTACCAATCTGCCTCTGTCTTTAAGCATCTCAGCACTTTGAGATAAAAATATTTTGAGATTTGTGATCTCCTGGTTTACTTCAATTCTTAAGGCCTGAAATATTCTGGCCAGCATTTTGTTCCTGTTTCTTTCAGGGATAAGCGGATCCAGAATGTATATAAGGTCATCAGTGGTATTAATCTCCTTTTTTTCTCTTTCTTTAATTAGGGTGTCAACAATTCTCCGGGGAGATTTTATTTCACCATATTCTTTAAATATTCTGAAAAGATTAGCCGGATGGTATCGATTGATGATATATTGAGCTGTTAGTGAATGATTCTGGTTCATCCTCATGTCAAGAGGTGCAGAGAACCGGAATGAAAAGCCCCTTTCCGGTGTATTGAAATGGTGAGATGAGACTCCCAGATCGGCGAGAATCCCGTTAATTTGCGTAAACCCCAGATATTTTAAAAAATTTTTCATATATCTGAAATTGTGTCGGACGAAGATTATTTTTTCATCTTCCCCGACATTATTTTCTGCATCTTTATCCTGATCAAAAGCGATCAGTTTGCCATTATTTAGTTTCCTGTAAATTTCTTTTGAATGTCCACCACCCCCGAAAGTGGCATCAACGTAGATACCATTGGGGTCTATATTGAGCCCGGAGATGCTCTCTTCTAATAATACTGGCTGGTGATACATTTTTAGTCTTCATTTTGATCGTTAATCGTTTTGCCCATAATCTTTTCCGCCAGTTGTGCAAATTCTTCTTCAGGCTCTTCCACTTGTTCATACAGACTTTTCGCCCAAACTTCAATTTTACCATCCTGGCCTGCCAGTACAACTTCTTTATCAATTTCTACCAGTTCTAATAGTCGTTTTGGAATTAGCAGGCGATTGTTTCCGTCAAGAACAATTTCTGCTGTTCCCCGGTAGAAGTTTCTTAAAAATTTATTGTGCTCTTTGTTATAAGGGTTAATTTTGCTTCTGATTAATTGATTCTGGCGCTCCCACTCATCAATAGGATATAGCACAAGACATTTTTCGAAGATGTCTTTTTTAACTACAAAGCGGTGACCAGAAGCCTCTTTCATCTGCTTCATGAAGGCCGAAGGCAGTGTTATTCTGCCTTTGCTGTCCGCTTTGCATGTATAATCTCCTATAAATGTGGCCATACAATCAAATAAATTATCATGTAAATATAAATAATTTTTAACCACTTTCAACCACTTTCTACCATTTTTTACCACATTGTTGAAAACTTTTTCTTTGTTACACTACAGGTTTGATAATTAGAGGCTCTGCAAACCCCCTGCTATTGTTTAATTCAACGTTTTTTGTAACTTTGTAAACAAAATGAGTTAAATGAACACTGACAATACAAAAGAGACTGATAATTTTCAGGAAATAGATGTCAAGCAGATATTTTATGAGAAAAATCCGAAACTGGCACGTCTGTTACCGGGTTTCATTTACCGGTATATTCGTAAGGTTATTCATGAAAAAGAGCTGAATGAAATTTTACCTCACATTAATCATTTGGAAGGCCTCGAATTTGTAAGAGAGGGATTGCGGAGGCTTGACATTAATATACAGACCTACGGCAAAGAGAATATACCACAGTCCGGGAGATATATTTTTATAGCCAACCATCCCCTTGGAGGGTTGGACGGATTGGCACTTGCAAAAGAAGTAGGTGATGTTTTTCCCGACATAAAATTCATTGTCAACGATATTCTGATGAATATTAAAAACATGGATCCCGTGTTCCTGCCGGTAAATAAACATGGAAGACAATCTGTTGAATACGCAAAAAAAATTGAGGAGGCTTATGCTTCTGATGTACAAATTTTGAATTTCCCTGCAGGTCTTTGTTCAAGGAAGGTTAAAGGGAAAATTGTGGATCTGAAATGGCATAAGAATTTTATTCTGAAAGCTAAAAAGTATAAACGGGATATTATTCCCGTTCACATCAGTGGAAGGAATTCGAATTTCTTTTATAACCTTGCTAATATCAGGAAGTTTTTTAGCATTAAGTCCAATATTGAAATGTTTTACCTCCCAGATGAAATGTTTAAACAAAAGGATAAAAATATTGTCATAACTTTTGGCAAGCCGATTTCTTTCCAGACATTTGACAAAAGATATACACCAGATGATTGGGCAAAGCTGTTAAAAGAGTTTGTTTATGATTTGGGAGCTGGAAGACGGACTGAATTTGAAGTATAATTAAGGTAAAAATTCGTAAATTTGTAGCACAAATTTCTATGGTATGAAGGAAGTAATACAACCGATTGCTAAAGATAAAATTAAAAAAGAACTCACTCGTGATAAATTTCTAAGAAATACCAATTACGGTGAAAATGAACTTTATATAATAACTTACCATGATTCTCCCAATTTAGTAAAAGAGATTGGTCGTTTGCGCGAATTAACCTTTCGTAAGGCAGGTGGTGGTACCGGGAAAGACATGGATCTTGATTCATTTGACACCTGTGAGACTCCTTATAAGCAGCTTATTGTCTGGGATCCGAAAGAGGAGGAATTAATGGGAGGTTATCGTTTTAAGGTTTGTGACCGCACAACTGATCCTCAAAAGCTTGCAACCTATAAATTATTTAATTTTTCCGATAAATTTATACATGATTATTTGCCTTATACCATTGAATTAGGGAGATCTTTCATTCAACCATCCTTTCAATCGACAGGTTCGGTTAAAAAGACAGTATATGCACTGGATAATCTATGGGACGGACTGGGCGCTTTTGTTGTTGATAATCCTCACAGCAAGTATTTCTTCGGCAAAGTAACTATGTATCCGCATTTTAATCAGAAAGCCAGGGATCTTATTCTGCATTTTCTGGACAAAGAGTTTCCTGACGGGCGGCATCTTGTATCTCCTGTGAAGGCTGAAGGGAAAAAGACCCCTGAGGAAGAACTTGATCACATCTTAAGTGGGGAAACCTTTGATCAGAATAAGCGAATATTAACCAAAGAAGTAAGAAAACTGGGCGAAAATGTGCCTCCATTAATCAATGCTTACATGAATTTATCAAGGAGTATGATGATTTTTGGAACTTCAATAAATATTCCATTTGGAAATGTGGAAGAAACGGGCATTATGATCACTATTAAAGATGTTTACCCGGAAAAGGTAGACAGGTATGTTGAGTCATACAAAGAGCAAAAAAATCAATAGGCCCTTACGTTTTTCCCTTCAATGAAATTTAAGAAAGCAGTGTTTACTACTTTGTTTCCTCCCGGAGTGGGGTAGTTTCCTGTAAAATACCAGTCACCGGTGTGTTCCGGAGAAGCCTTGTGAAGATTTTCAATGCTCTGATATACAATTTTAACTTCTGATTTTATATTGTCGGCTTTTAGCAATTCACTGATTTTTGCTGAAATCTCTTCTGCTGTAAAAGGTTTATAAATTTCTTTTACGTAATTTACGATGTGTTCTTTGGGTAAATTTTCCTGCTCCTTTGATTTTTTGTATACTTCATTAATTTTGTTATCCATTCCTCTTTCCTTCAGGAGAGAAATAGCTGCCTGGAAGGCAACAAAATTGCCCATTTTGGCCATATCAATTCCATAACAATCGGGATAGCGTATTTGCGGAGAAGACGAGACGATAACAATTTTTTTGGGTTCAAGCCTGTCCAGTATCTGTAGAATACTTTCTTTTAAAGTTGTACCACGAACGATGCTGTCGTCTATTACAACCAGGTTATCAACTCCCTTGTTTACTGTGCCGTATGTAATGTCATAGACGTGTCCTACCAAATCTCTTCTTCCAGATTCCTGTGAAATAAATGTCCTGAGTTTTACATCTTTTATGGCAATCTTTTCTACCCTGATGTGTTTTGAAAGAATACTCTGCAGTTTATCTTTTTTCAGATCGTCCTTGTATTTCATTATTTCTTTGGTCTGCTGTTCAATCTGGTATTGCTCCATTCCTTTCAGCATACCATAGAAAGCAGTTTCTGCAGTATTTGGTATGAAACTAAATACAGTATTTTCAAGGTCATAATCGATGGCTTTTAACACATCCGGTATGATCAATTCTCCCAGTTTCTTTCTTTCGTTATAAATGTCTTTGTCACTGCCCCGGCTAAAGTATATTCTTTCAAAGGAGCATGATTTTTTTTCCTGGGGAACCCTTATCTCTTCATGATTAATTTCTCCTGACTTTTTGATGATTAATCCTCCCCCGGGCTCAATCTCATGAACTGTATCTTCCGGCACGTTCATAACTGTTTGTATTACGGGCCTTTCGGATGCGACCACAACAATTTCGTCATCCTGATAATAATAAGCCGGGCGAATACCCCATGGGTCTCGTATAACGAATGAGTCTCCGTGTCCTACAATTCCGGCAATTGCATAGCCACCATCCCAGTCTTTACTGGCTTCCTGCAATATTTTTGTGATGCTTATGTTTTGTGCTATTTTTTCAGAAATATCAGGATTTTTCAACCCTTCGTTTTTATACTTTCTGAAGAGTAACTGGTTTTCTTCATCTAAGAAATGTCCAACTTTTTCAAGTACTGTAACCGTATCGGAATAATCTTTAGGATGCTGCCCCAGCTCTATAAGGACACGAAACAGTTCATCCACATTTGTAAGATTAAAATTCCCGGCTAGTATGAGGTTTCTTGACTTCCAGTTGTTTTCCCTCATTACCGGGTGGACGTATTCAATATTGTTTTGCCCGAATGTACCGTATCGCAAATGTCCCAGGTAAATATCACCGGCAAATGGCAAATGGTCCTTCGACCAGACCGGATCTTTGAGCAGATCAGGATTCTTCTCCTGTATTTCCTGGTGACGTTCGTTTATGTGATCAAAAACTCTTTTAATAGGCAGGCTTCTGTTACTTCTGTACCTGTGAATATACTTTTTCCCGGGAGGCAAATCGAATTTAAGACTTGTGATTCCGGCACCATCCTGTCCCCGATTGTGCTGCTTTTCCATTAGCAGGTAAAGCTTTTGCAATCCGTACATCCACGTACCGTATTTTGCCTGGTAATATTCGAGAGGTTTACGAAATCTTATTAAAGCAATGCCACATTCATGTTTTAACTGATCGCTCATTACATTGGGTTTATTCTGTTATTCTAAATCCGGGTAGTTTATCTTATCTGGCACAATGAAGGCCTTTGGGAATTCCCGTTTTATTCTTTTCAGGTTTTTAACTGCTTTGATTTTTGTTCTGAAATCGCCTACGTAAACTTTGAAATAGGGTGAATCATATTTTCTGTATATTGGAATATTTGGAAAATGCTCATAAAACCTGGTTTTGGCTTCCTCTGACTCAGTCCTTGCATTCATTCCAAGATCACTGAATATTCTTATGCGATAACCGCTAATTCCTCCTTCATGCCTGTTTTTTGCAATGTGCTTTAAGACCAGGTTGTGGATCTCCTCTTTTTGATCAAACTGAATTCTGTTTTGACTCCCTTTTTCAATATTTGTAAAAATATCATTTGATTTGAACGAGGTATCCTTTTGTGCGTTTCCCTGGATTGAGAAAAGAAGAACGAAAATGAATACAGATAATATTTTTGAGTTCATAGAGGACTTATTTTACAGTTCAAAATTAATCAAATTTCCTTTCATTTTTATAGTGCTCAATGGTTATTTCTGTTTACGCAAATCTTCTGGTCTTATTTTCTTTGACTTATTAAATTTAACTGATTTGTTGACGAACAAAGACCGTGCTTTGATTTCACCTTCTATGGATACATCAACCATTCCTTCACTGAGCGTTTTTAATATGGAAGAAACTGACGGAAAAATATCCGTTATGTCAACCACAAAAGTTATGTGATGATCTTTTGCTGATTTCGCAGGTATTTTAAGCTTATCATGGTTCACAATTTTTCCTGCTACTTTATTATTTACATAAGCTTTTGCCTGGATATCAGTCACATTAATTGAGTATGAGTTGGGGTTCTGAATTGGTATATCAAAACTAATTTCGAATTTAGTCTTGTCTACAGGTTTACTTTCAAGTGTTTTTGGATTTCCAACAGTGAGGGGTTTATAGACATCACAGCCGGCTATGGAAACACTGAATATGAGTATGATGAGAATAAGATGTTTTTTCATAATTTATTGGTGTTATAGAATTTTTGTTTAGGGTATTTTAAGAAACTGTTTTTTTGTCTTGCTTTAATAAAATGACATCTAAAATATATACAATTAACACATAATAAATATTGTAATCATTGTTGAATTATATGCAAAGATAGTTCCTTTTCCAGACTTTTTTCAAGGATTTTAAAATTTAATCTGTTGTTCGTTTGCGGACAGTTTTGTACTCTTTCGTACAAAAAATTGTCTTTTTTACAGCAAGAAGATTGTTTATTCGTTCTGTATATCAGTTTTTTATGACAAATGGCATAATCGTTGAGTATTCAGAGAAAACAAATTAACCAGCTATGATAAAAAATTATTTTAAAATTGCGTTAAGGACACTTCAGAAGTATAAGAGTTATGCTATTATCAACATCTTCGGACTTGCAATCGGATTGGCAAGTGCTATTTTAATACTTTTATTTGTACAGGATGAATTAAGTTATGACAAGCACCACAAAAAAGCAGATCAGATACATCGAATTACACTTACCGGTCGTATCATGGCTGATGATCTCAATGTGGCTTTATCGTCTTATCCAATTGGTCCTACCTTAAAAGAGGAATTCCCGGCAGTTGAAAATGCTGTTCGGATTCAGCCACAGGAGAAATCTGTAATACGAATTGAGGACCGCAAATACATTGAAGATCATCTGCTTTTTGCTGATTCAACCATTTTTGATGTATTCACAATGCCTATGCTTAAAGGGAGCCAGAAAAAAGCTTTGGCAGAACCCAACAAGGTGGTTTTGACAGAATCCACAGCCCGGAGGTATTTTGGCAGTGCAGATGTTTTGGGTAAAACCATTGAATGGGCAGATCGCAACAGGAAGCTTGAGGTTTCAGGAGTAATTAAAGATTGTCCTGAGACTTCTCATTTTAAGTATGATCTCCTTGTTTCGTTTGTTTCGACAGAACGCGCTGAAAGTCAGTTATGGGTTTCGAACAATGTATATACCTATTTGCTTTTACAGGAAGGAGTTGCAGCTGAATCTGTTGAGGAGCAATTCCCGGGTATTGTGGAAAAATACGTAGGGCCTCAACTTGAACAGGTTATGGGACTGACAATTGATGAGTTTTATGAATCGGGAAATCAGTGGGGGTACCATTTACAGCCCTTGACAAAAATTTATTTACATTCCGACTTAAATAATGAGATCGGGGAAACAGGAAACATTAATAATGTATATTTCTTTTCGATTATTGCAATCTTCCTTATTCTGATTGCATCCATTAATTTCATGAACCTGGCAACCGCCAAATCTACCAACCGGGCTAAGGAAGTGGGTATTCGCAAGGTAACCGGCAGCAGACGCAAACAATTGATTTTCCAGTTCCTCACAGAAGCGATGTTGATTTCATTTATTGCCCTGATAGTGGCCTCATTGTTTGTAGAGCTTGCTTTGCCTTATTTTAATTCCCTGGCAGATAAAAGTTTAAGCATTAATTATTTTGATCAGCCTCAGATATTAATTGTACTGATCCTGATAGGATTGATAGTTGGCCTGTTGGCTGGTAGTTATCCTGCATTTTATCTATCAGCATTTAACCCTGTAGCTGTGTTGAAAGGCAAATTAAGCAAGGGATCTAAAAACTCACGTTTAAGGGGAGTTTTAGTTGTGTTCCAATTCATAATAACCATTGTTTTGTTCATAAGTACTATTATTGTTACCCGGCAGATGAATTATGTGAATGACAAGGATCTTGGCTTTAAAAAAGAACATATGTTGGTTGTAAACAGGGTAAGCGCACTGGGTAACAACCAGGAGGCTTTCCGCCAGGAAATACTGAAAAATCCGAAAATAAAGCAGGCAAGTTATTCACAGGGTGTTCCGGGCACGATACGTTCAAATACAGCATTCTATGCAGAAGGACATACGGCACAGGAAAGCATGATTATGGATGTTACTGCAACCGATTGTTATTTTGACGACGCCTATAAAATTGAAATGGCTTCCGGGAGGTTTTTCTCAGAAGATTATTCAACAGATTCGTTAGGTGTGTTGGTTAATCAGGCCGCAGCAAGGAAACTTGGTTTTGAAAATGCGGTTGGTAAAAAACTTATGCTCGTTCAGGGCGATGGTAGTGATATAGATTTTAAGATTCTGGGCGTAGTGAAAGATTTTAATTATAAATCGTTGCACAGCAGTATTAAACCCTTGGTAATGATCTATGCGAATAATCGTTATACGCATTTATCAGTTCAGGTAAATCCCGACCAAATTGATAAAACCCTAAGTTATGTGGAAAACAAATGGTCTCAGTTTGTAAAGGAAACCCCATTTAATTATTCTTTTCTTGAAAATGACTGGGCTGCAAAATATCGACAGGAGAAAAAAGCAAGTATTATTTTTAAGATATTTTCATTGCTGGCAATTGCTATATCCTGCCTTGGATTATTCGGACTGGCTTCTTTTATGGCAGAGCAGCGAACAAAAGAGATAGGAGTAAGGAAAGTATTTGGTGCTTCAGTTCCTAAAATTTTACAAATATTGTCGAAGGAAGTAATAATTCTGATGATAATATCTACAGTAATTGCATGGCCTGTTGGGTATTATTTTATGAATCAATGGTTGCAGGGTTTTGCGTATCGGATTGATATGAGTCTGTTACCTTTCTTTATTGCTTCATTTGTAACATTTTCTATTGCTTTGCTTACTATTAGCTATAGAGCTTATAGTGCAGCAGTTGTTAATCCTGCAGAGTCCTTGAGAGATGAATAGGATCAGTAAAAGTTCTTTGAAATGCCAGGTGGTGTATGATCAATTTTCTAATAAAAGAGATTATACAATTTCAAACAGAGTAGTTCTTTTGAATTCTTAATAGTTTTTGGGTTCTATTAGAAAGCCTGGCATTTCATCATTCCTAAATAACGTGAATTCGATGTAGCAAAACACCCTTTATCTGAATGCCTGTGGTTTAGTTGTTATACTTATATCGAACTCACCTTAAATAAGTTCAGAG
>CAYWSJ010000018.1:0-15375 GCA_964461045.1 uncultured Bacteroidales bacterium
TATTTTGTTATAATGAAACTCTTTAATTGATTTTGGTTTATTAGCCAAAAACTTTCTTAAGGATATCTCCGACACGTGTCTTAGCCCATTTGTAGGGGTCTTTACGAATATCTTTTTCTTCCAGTGATACCTTATAGAAAAGTCCGTTAAGCGCTTTTTTTGTAACATAAACATCAAGCTCTGTTTCAATTTTATCTTCTCCTAATAGAGTTGCAGCTCCATTATAGGTATTTGTTACTTTCTTCCACAAGCTTAATGTTGTTTCGTTTCCGACAAATTTTTTATCCAGTGAATTTTTAATTTTGGGTTGAAATGCATCGAATAACTTATCGTATGTTTTAGATCTGAGATAATTAGTGGCGGCAGTTGAATCAAATTCTTCCGTATTATTATTTCCTGCCGGATTTCTTCCTTTCAGAATTTCCCATCCCTGCATAATTGTAAGAGAGGTAATTGCTTCCTTAAAAATGGGGGTTGCTTTTTTTGCAGCATCTTCTGCAGAGCGGTTCATTGACAAAACCAGGTCGTCAAGTGGTTTGTTAAGTTTCAGTCTTTTGCTGTAATCATAAATTTTTCTTGCCTCCTCCGGGAGAAGAATTTTCATTGCTTCATTTTTAAAGTATCCGTTTTTTCTTGAGGCAATAGTAACAGCGGAATCTGTTCCAACCCGCAGAGAAGTCTTTAATCCTTTTATAACTTCTTTTTCGGTTAGTCTATCTGTCTGTCCATCAGTAAAGTTTTCGTTTATTGTTTCATTGACTACTGTTTCTAATTCAGCGCAAGATACGAAAAGGGCAGAAATAATCAAGCCCAAAAGCAATGTATTAAGTTTTCTCATTAGATAAGGTTTTTGGATAAATACATATATTACTACTTACAAATATAATATGAAATAGCTTTTTGTTTTAATTCTGCTATGGCAAATTATTATTGTCTGTTTTTAAAAAGTTCTTTTAGGTTAAGTCTGTCCAGAAATAACTACTAAAATATTTAAAGTAGAAATAATATCTCCAACAGAAACTATTATCTTAACTTTCGTGCTCTTCCTCTTTTTTCACGGGATATAAGTTCAGGGGTAATTTGATTCATCATGTTTTTTGCTTCCTGCAATTTTGCGTCCGCTGACCTGCTTCTGTGATTACTGGTATAGGAGTATGAAGAAGAAATCAGACTGATAATCCGGCGTATTTTTTGAGAATGGCGAGGGTTCCAGTCAGTTGTTCTTTCAAGATTGTACATTGTTTTTCTGGCCATTGAGATATATTTTTTCCCGGATTTCATAAATACTCGTTTTTCATTAGAATTATACGAAGAAATAATAGATTCGCCTAATGAGTAACTTGTGTTTAAATACCTTATAAGATTTAATTTTTTTTCTGCTGAAGACAGATTGCTCAGGTTTCCTTTTTTAATAAGTTTCTTCTTCTTGGTTTGATTAGCTGCAGCACTTGAACTGCTAGATCCTTTCGTGTCCAGGTCTCCTTTTTGTGCAAAGGATACACTTGTTATGAAGAGAACTATTAAGGCTAGTAAGATTTTTTGTGTTTTCATAAGCTGGTTTTTTTTAGGTTACAGGAATAGTAAGAGATAATATTATAAATCATTCAGTCTTTGAATGAATTACAACCTATATTCAAAGATAGTCCATTTTTATGAAAAAAGACAGAAAGGTACGAAAATGAATTATTTTCAGCATAATGTTTTGTTTGTCAGTGCTAAAATGAATTTTATCTTAGAGTGCTTTTTTAAAATGAAGGAACAAATCGTTTTCATTTTTATGGTTAAAAGAATACTCAAGCCGTAAAATAATTTCGTAAAAAGTAACAATATCTATTCCAAAACCATATCCAAACAGATAGTTATTTGCCATAGGATTTTTCAATGGATTGTTGTCTCTTACAAAACCATGGTCGAAATATGTTTTTGCCATTACTTTAACCGGAATGGTATTAAATTGTTTGATTGGTATAAGATTTATGTTTTCCAGGGTAATATCCAATAGTTTAAATTTCATGGCATTTTGATTGAGCCAGAATGATTGTCCGTTTATTACATAATATTCATAGCCACGTATCAATTCTGTTCCGTATCCAAGACCTTGTTCCAGCGTAAAAGGCTGATTCTTTGGGAAAGATAATTTACCTTTAAGGCTTGAGGATAAATAGAAGTTTTTTCCAAGATCGAAAAATTTTTTGTATATGCTTTTGAAATTCCAGAAGTCTACGGAAGGATTAAGGCCCAGGCCTTTCTTATAAATTTCGAATCTGAAAATGTGTCCTGATTGGGGATAAGGCTTAAAGTCCCGTTTGTCCAGCTTATATTTGTAAGTTGCTGCCAGATATTTCTGAAAATTTTTTTCATTGGCAAAATAATCGGAATTGAGGTTTATTATTTTTTCATCAACCCATGTCGATTTATATCTTAATCCGAAAGAGTTGTATTTATGAATTCCTTTTCGAAAAATAATCTCTGTATAAAAGTCATAATCTTCCAGAACATCTGATTCATGATTAAAATATTTAGTTTCATTATATTTATGTAAATAGGAAGTTTCTTTCTTTTTTTCGTAAGAGAAGTTTGTCTTTAGCTTTATTCGCTGTTTTTTATCCAGGAAGGGTGTAGAGTAAGAAAATTTCAGGCTATAACTATATCCCAGTTGTGTTTTTATTCTGAACCGGTCATTATGTCCGGTAAAGTTATCATGGTAAAGGTAGATTCCGTACCTGGTTCTATAGAGTTTATGGTCCTGATCCACCCACCATTCATTAAAATTCCGGTCAACCAACTCAAATATTGGATTTGGGAAAAGATACCATTCTTCTTTTACATCCACTATTATGTTTATTTTTTCTTTTGCGGTGTATTTGACGCTGCAACTGACAGTAACAAAAAGTTCTGTATTTTTGATGCTTCTTTCATTTTCCTTAAGCAAGGAGGATATATGATCAGACAGCACTTTATCGTTCTGGCTGATAGTCATTTCTCTTAGAATGGCAGATCTTTTGGTTTTCTTATTTCCATGAATTACGATAGAATCGATTATGAATTCCTTTTCCGGTTTATTTGAATCTGGAAGGTATGATTTGTCCTGCGAATAAATTAATGCAGGAAAAATCAGAATAGTTATTAAAAGGAGAGTGCACTTAATTGCCATATATATTCCTGATACGTTTTCAGGATTAGGGTAGTTTCGTTTTTATTAATTTATATTGTGATAATTATAGTCTTTAATCAGGGTTTTTAAGAAAGTAACATTTTTAATATCCCTGGGATAAATTTCTGTTTTTTTCTTCATCTTTTCAGCAGTCAATTTTACAAGTTCCCAGTTCATTTTCATTGTTGGCCGGTGTATTACTTCTTTAATCAGGTTAATATCTTCCTGGCTTAATCTAAGCACATTTACTTTATCAAAAGCTGGCTGGTAATTTTCTTCCACGTTGGCAATTACATTTTTTGCTTCGCTGGATTCTTTTTCAATTTTTACCACCAGTGTTCCTGCGGCCATATCACCTATTCGCTGGCTTTTTTTGTTGAAGAATACTACAAGAAGTCCGACTCCGTAAAACATATCTACCGGGCGAATTAGGTTTCTTGTCAGGTAGTTAAGGACATTGGCTTCACGACCGTTTTGATGTACGACCTTTATATTCCTGTATTTTTTACCGAAAGTTTGTCCACGCATGAGCCACTCCATGAAAAAGTGAAACAGAAAGGCCATAAAGCCTAAAACAGCCCAGAAAATATACATTCCGCCTGAACCCGAAGGTAACAGTGAAGCAGCGAGGCTAATTCCAATAAGCAGGCCGGAGAGAATCAGGTAATCCATAAGAAGAGCAATAAGTCTGTCTCCAATTCCGGCAATTTCAAAATCTATGCTTACGTTTTGTGTTGTATTTATACTATATTTGTTATACATTTTCCAAATTTTATGCGTGAAGTAGTTTTTCAAAATGAGAACAGCCAGCGTTGGCAGGAGACCGAGAATTATTTAAAAAAAAGAAAAAAAACCGATCCGGATTTTCTTGCCAGTTTGTTTGTTCAGTTAACTGATGATTTAGCTTATGCACGTACTTACTTCCCATCCAGTAAAACAACCGCATATTTAAACCGCCTGACCATGCTGGCACATCAACAAATTTATGTTTCGAAAAAAGAAAACATTCATCGAATATATAAATTTTTTAAATATGATTATCCTTTACTCATACATAAACATTATAAAACACTGTTATATTCCCTGTTGATTTTTTTGATATCCTGTATTATCGGGGCTTTTTCTGCTTCACAGGATCAGAATTTTGTTCGTATGATTATGGGAGATGCTTATGTGAATGAGACATTAGAAAATATTGAAAAAGGAGAACCTTTAGCTATCTATGCCAAGCAGAAACCTTTACCAATGTTTTTTTTAATTACGCTGAACAATATAAAAGTGGCGCTTATGGCTTTTGGACTGGGTGCTTTCTTTTCTGTTGGAACAGGGTTTATGCTTTTTCGAAATGGTATTATGCTGGGTTCTTTTCAGTATTTTTTTCATTCTAAAAATTTATTGGCCGTTTCTGCAATGGGAATATGGATGCACGGCACTATTGAAATTTTTAGTATTGTGGTAGCTGGCGCTGCAGGATTAGTTATGGGGAACAGCCTTCTTTTTCCGGGCAGTTATAAAAGAATAGATTCCTTTCAGAGGGGAGCAAAAGAGGGAATTAGAATTGTCGTCGGGCTAATACCTTTTTTTATTATTGCCGGGTTTATCGAGAGTTATTTAACAAGGCACTCACAGTTGGAATGGCTTAGTATTGCTGTTATCGTAATTTCTGTGGGGCTGATCATTACTTATTTTTTTATTTATCCAATCATTTTAAAACACAATATATGGAAAAAATAATACTAAGAAAAAAAAGAGAGTTTGGTGATCTGATTAGTGATTCATTTAATTATTTGCGGGAACATTTTAAACCTTTGTTCAGGATTTTATTGTCTGTCCCTGTACCAGTAATACTTCTCGGTGCAATATTTATTGGTTTGTTTTATTCGAATTTTTTTCAAACAATGACAATGTATGATCCTGATGAGCTAACGGGGAATTTAATTCAATTCTTTATAGGGTTCCTGTTTTATGGTATTGGGTCGGTATTGCTTCATGCAACAGTGGTAGAATATATGAAAGCATCTTTGAATAAGACCAAAAATGAAATTACCTTTAATGAGGTTGTAGATGGGCTCAAAAAGAATTTCGGGCGATATCTGCTCAGTGCAATTATTATTTTTATCCTTACTTTTGTTGGGGCTATGCTATGTTTTATTCCGGGAATCTGGCTATCGGTCGTTTTTAGTCTTTATTTCTTCATTATTGCTATTGAAGGAAAAGATACCGGTGAAGCTTTTAACCGGAGTTTTTCACTGATAAGAAATTTCTGGTGGCGATCATTTGGTTTGTTCATACTAATAGGAATTATTCAAACCTTTCTTGTTTATGCTGTTTCATTGCCAATTTCTTTATTAACCGGGTTTATCACATTTTCTTCTGAAAATACCACAGAGATGACCCAGGCCACACAAAATATGATGGCTTACACAACTCCAATAACCATGGTAATAAGCTCTTTGGTATATTCACTTGTGAGTATTGCAGCAGGCATAAATTATTTTTCTATTGTTGAAGAAAAAGAAGAAGTAGGATTAAAAGAGAGAATAGAATCAAAAGATACAGATGAAGAGAGTAAAACAAATTAAATTATTGTTGCTGTTTTTTATATTACTGTTGTTTTTTAAGCCTGTTGGAGGGGTGGATCATACTGTTGACAGGGCTTTTTCTGATTCCCTCTATAAAGAAATAAAAAAGGAGAGGGTTTACAGCAATTATCTGCAGGAAAAGAAGGAAACGAAAAATTTTTTTTCGCAGTTAAGAAAATATTTTTTTCAATGGCTTAGCCGTATTTTTGGATCAAAAGCAGCCAGGGTAATCCTGGGGATCCTTCCTTATGCATTGTTTGTAATTGCTGTGATACTTATTCTTCTCAGGATAACAAGTGTGGAGATGTCTAGAATATTTAAACCGGGGACTAGAAAAGCAGGGGAGGATGTAGTGGTGAGTGATGAAAACATTCATGAATTGGATCTGGATAACCTTTTAAGAAATGCGGAAGAAAGGAGCGATTTCCGGTTAGCTATAAGGTATTGGTATTTAAAAGTTTTAAGATTGTTAAGCGCTAATAATCTAATTAATTGGCAGATTCATAAATCGAATTACGATTATCTGAGAGAAATTCCGAAAACATCATATTATCCGGTTTTTAAAGAATTGACGAGGGATTTTGAATATTTGTGGTATGGAGAGTTTTCGGCCGGAAAAGAATACTATGAGAATGCTTCAGCAAAAGCACAGGAATTAATAAATGAAATAAGAAATTCGGGGAACAAGCAAACATGAAGATTCCATTAAAATATTATCTTTTTCTTATTATAGGCATTTTGTTGCTTGTTGTGCTTGAGTATTCTAAGCCTCAGCCTGTTGACTGGTCTAAGACTTTCTCCTCAAAAGATAAAATACCTTTTGGAACAGAAGCTTTATTCAGAATGCTTCCGGATATGTTCCCGGAACATTCAATAGATCGTAATGAGAAAAGTTTTTATACACTTGACAGGGAGTACGTTTCTAATGTTCTTATTGTTGCTGTTGCTAATGAAATTGAGTATGATCGTCCCAGTCTGAATAAATTGCTTCGATCTGTTAGTGGGGGAAGTGATGTGTTTTTATCTGCCTACAATGTAGACAAGGATTTGCTTGATACGCTTGGCTTAAAACTCGTCGATCAGCCATATCAATGGAAAAGAGAACCTCAGAAGATAAAGGCATACGATGAAAAAGCGCTTATTGATACCATCTCGAAAGTCCCTGTATTAAGAAAAATGTCTACCCTTCGAATAAAGAGGGACTCCATTTATTCAAAAACCAAACAGGGCTTTATTGAAGATTCTTTGAATTTTGTTAAAGTCAGCTTGGGATTTGGAAATATTTATATTCATACCGAACCTATGGCTTTCAGCAATTACTATTTCTTAAAAGGAAATACTTATGATTATGTGGAAACTATTTTTAAGAAACTTGACCGGAAAAAGTTAGTTTGGGACCATTATCATAATGCCTTGCTATTACAGAATCAGACACCCCTTAAAGTTATACTTGGGCATAAATCTTTAAAATATAGTTATTATACAGTTATTGCCCTGCTGGTTTTGTATTTATTGCTGGCAGGAAGAAGGGTACAGCGCCCCATTCCTGTGCTTGAAAAGCCTGTTAATACATCAGTTGATTTTATTCATACGATTAGCAATCTTTACCTTGGAAGTAAAAACCATAAAGCAATTGCACAACACCGGATACGTTCGTTCAAGAATTTTCTGAAAGATCATTTTTTCATAAACTGGAAGATGAACCAGGAGGAAATTATTCAGAAACTGGGAAATAAAAGCGGATTAGGGGAAAAGAAGGTAGGTGAGGTTCTTAATTTTATCCGTAAAATTGAGAGTAAAAAACAAATAAGCCAGAAAGAGTTAATACATTTAAATAACTTAATTGAAAATTTTACAAAAAAATACTATGGACAATAAAGAGTTTGAAGATCGCATTGATCTTACTGATTTTTCAAAAGAGATTGATTCAGTTAAAAAAGAAATAAGAAAGTTGATTGTTGGTCAGGATCAGATGATTGATCTGCTAATAATTGCCCTTGTTTCCGATGGTCATATATTGATTGAGGGCGTTCCGGGAGTTGCCAAAACATTGACAGCCCGTTTGCTTGCAAGAATTATTGATGTGGATTTTAAACGTATTCAGTTTACTCCGGACCTGATGCCGGCCGATATTATTGGTACTTCAGTTTACAATGCTAAGAAAGGAGATTTTGAGTTTAAAGCAGGGCCGTTGTTTTCAAATATTGTCCTGATAGATGAAATCAACAGAGCCCCCGCAAAAACCCAGGCTGCTCTTTTTGAAGTGATGGAGGAGAGAAATATTACTGTTGAAGGAAAAACCTATAACCTGGAAGAACCTTTTCTTGTTGTGGGTACTCAGAATCCAATTGAACATGAAGGCACCTATCGTTTGCCAGAGGCACAGTTGGATAGGTTTTTCTTTAAACTGGAAATGGATTTTCCGTCGGTTGACGAAGAGGTGAAGATATTGAATCTTTACAACATGTCAGATTACAAAGAAAGCCTGGAATCTGTGAAACCTTTATTAAAAGCAAGTGAGTTGCTTAAAATAAGGAAGGTAGCAGAAAAAATTCATGTAGAAGAACATCTTTTTCAATATATAGCTAACATTGTTACTGAAACCAGGAATAATCCTGATGTTTTTCTTGGAGCTTCTCCAAGGGCTTCTTTGGCTATTCTTAAGGCTTCAAAGGCCTATGCTGCGTTAAACGGGAAGGATTTTATAACACCCGATGATATTAAGTTTGTAGCCCCTCATGCTTTGGTTCACCGGATAATTCCAAGTCCTGAAAAAGAAATTGAAGGCATTCAGACAAGTGATATTGTAGAATCTATATTAAAAAAAGTAGAAATACCCAGATAGTGAATGTTTTAAAATCAATATACCTGAACAGGCGTTTTTACATTACGTTGCTTTTAATAGCTGTTGCTTTTATTTTTGGCTATTTTTTTTATCCGTTTTTTATTATTGCAAAAGTATTACTCCTGTTATTTGTTGTTATAACTATTCTTGAATTAATTATCCTTTTATCCGGAGATTTTAAGGGTGGCCGTGACATGCCAGACAGATTCTCAAACGGAGATAAAAATAAAGTAATGCTCTGGTTAAAAAATAATTACTCTATTCAGTTAAGAGGTTTTATTTACGATGAGTTGCCGCACCAGTTTCAAATAAGAAACTTTAAAATCGAATTTACAGCAAACAGCAAAGCTTCAATTTATAAAACATATGAATTAAAACCTGTTAAACGAGGCGCTTATTCCTTTGGAGTAATAAATATATTTGTTCATGCATTGGTGGGTCTTATTTCGAGAAGATTCAAAACCGGCGAGAAAAAGACAGTAAAAGTATATCCATCTTTTAATCAACTAAAAAAAGCAGAACTGATTGCCTTTTCTGATTCCAGGAATGCCCTTGGGTTTAAAAAGGTTCAACGGATTGGGAATAATCGTGAGTTTGAACATATTAAAGAATATGTGAAAGGAGATGATTACAGGAAAATTAACTGGAAGGCCACTGCACGGGTTAATAAATTGATGGTGAATGAATATCAGGATGAGCGGGCGCAGAATGTTTACCAATTGGTAGATATGGGCAGAACGATGAAAATGCCGTTTGAAGAAATGACTTTGCTCGATTATGCAATTAATTCAACCCTTGCGTTGAGTAATGTAATTTTAAAAAAGCACGATAAGATTGGTCTTCTTACTTATTCAGATCATATTCATAGTTTTATACAATCTGATAATAAAAGAACTCAGTTGAACAGTATGCTGGAGACTTTATACAAACAGGAGACGTTATTTCAGGAATCAAACCTGGAACAAGTTTATACTACAATTAGCCGAAAGACGCCTGGAAGGAGCCTGCTGATTTTATACACAAATTATGAGAGTCTGCTGGGCCTGAAAAGGCAATTGCCCATATTGAAAAATATGGCTCAGAAACACCTGATATTGTTAGTGAGCTTTATCAATACAGAACTTGAGAAGATTGTTAATCAAACTGTTAACAATACCGAAGATATTTATTTTAAAACCATTGCAGAGAAGACGATGCTTGAAAAGAACAAGTTTATGGAACAACTGGGTCACTATGGAATATTAAATTTGCGGGTAAGACCACAGGAGCTAACAATTTCCGTTCTGAACAAATACCTTGAAATAAAAAACAGGGGAATTCTTTAGCTATACTTGTCCATGCATCTGTTTTTTGGGCAATATTTTATTATTCATCTCATTATTATTATTTTTGCAAACACAAAAATGATAATTAAATTGTTTATATGAATTACAGAATGCTACTTCCTTTTCTTTTTCTTTTCTTTTCTTTTATCCATTCATCTTATTCCCAGGAAAATTGGGAGCTGATCAAAGATTCAGATGGGATTAAAGTTTATACAAAAACAAAGGATCATAGCCCTTACGTTGAGATTAAGGCTGTATCCATGCTTGATGGAGAGATTTTAACTTTTCGCGATATGATGAATGATGTATCCAGCTATAAAGAGTGGATGCACGCTGCGGAAAAGACCGATTTAATCAGGCGGGAAAGCAGTTCGGAGTTTATTTATTATATGCACTCAGATTTTCCATGGCCTGCTAAGGACAGAGACATAGTAATTAAAACAGTACTTCATTATAAACCTGAAAAAGGAATTGTTTACACGGAATCTGAAAGCATTAAGGGAATGCTTGAAAAGAAAGATGGCATAAACAGAATAGGTGATCTGCAAGCATCCTGGCATTTTGAAAAAGAAGGCGAAGAGAGGGTAAAAGTAACCTATTACGGTCGCATTAAGCCCAGTGTTCAGCTTCCCGACTGGCTGGCAGAAATTGTTTATAATACCGGCCCCTTTAATACCATTAAAAATATGCGTGAATATATAAAAAACAGGGAATCCTGAAAACCTTTCAGAACAAGGTTAATTGCTAAAAAAGGAGGAATTTTTCTTATTTTTTCTTATTTTTTCTGTTCTTTATTTTATCCTTAAATTTTATCCTGTTAAAAGACATGGATTTTATGAGCCAGTTTGGTAATGGTTTTTGTGGATTTCTTTTACGAAGTTTAATATACCATCCAAGCTTTTTGATAAGGGGAACTTTGTGTGTCTCCACAAATTCAATTAAAGTTCCGTCGGGATCTTCGATGTAAGAAAAATGTCCTGCTGCTTCTCCCATGTCGAAACTATTATCATTGTTGTGTTTAACATGGCTGTCTACGGTAAATTCAAAACCTTTATTTTTACACTCTTCTTTGAGAGCTTTCATTCCATGAATATCAAAACACAAGTGAATAAATCCCGGATCTCCCCAGTAGCGATCTTTATAAATTTTTTGTGCTTCTCGTGATTTGACCTGGACAAGTTCTATGGTGCTGTCTCCGAGCAATAAAGAGAAGCCTCCTTTTCTGGGCTCGCTGTGCCCCAATAATACCCTTCTGAATTCTTCACTTCCCCCGGGGAGAATATTTAAATCATTAAATTTGCCTTCACTGTCATATATTACATCATCGTAACCAAGTATTTCGGAATAGACTTTTTTGGCTTCATTAATATCTGATACACCAATAACTGCTCCGTAGGCTCCTCCGGAATGTTTCTTTTCATCTTTATACCATGAATTGGCTTCAACCATTTGAAAATGATTTCCAAACGGATCTTTGATAAAAAATGTTTCTTTTCCGTTTGGTGTTGGCTGAGGGTCATTCAGGATTTCTACATTCTTTGCTTTTAGTTCTTTGTAGGTTTCTTTAATGTTTTTACATTTAATTTTAGCAGCAAAAATGCCTAAATCCCCAATTTTTACGTTGAATTTTGGTTGCTGGGGTTGTCTTTGAGTGTATCTCCAAATTTCAAAACCTCCACCTCCTTGCAAATTAAAGGCCAAAGCAGCATGTCTTTTTTGAGGTTTGCCTCCTGTGTAGGGCAGCATGAGCTCTGCAACAGTGGTATCTTCAAATACTTTAATGTCGGTTCCAAATACTTTATGATACCATTTCCAGGCATCTTTTACATTTTGATCGATACCAATACCAATTTGCTGTATCCCACTAATAATTTTTTTATCCATCGCTCAAAAAATTTTAGGTTTGCAAGGTATTAAAAAATTAGGAAACCTTAAAAAAAAATATACGTGAACCTACTATAAACTTCTATAAGCAGGAAATCAGGTCGGTTTTATTTTCCCGGCAATTTTGTTAAAAATAAAAGGCAAATATTTTTTAAAATATACCATTAGTAATTCTTTACCCCCCACCATAATTTCTTTTTTTTCTTTTCTTAATCCTTTTAGTATTATTTTTGCGCTTTTTTCTACTGTAATTCCGGTTTCCTGCCCCTTATCCATTTGGTTGTGTTTTTCACCTTCCTTATTCAGGGCATTCATTGATATATTCGTTTGAACTCTTCCCGGGCAGATCATCGATACCTTTATATTTTCCGAAGCCATTTCAAGCCTGAGGGTTTCATAGAATCCATACAGTGCATGTTTTGAGGCAGAGTAAGCTGAACGGAGCGGGAACCCAAACTTTCCTACAATACTGGTTGTCGCTGCAACCTGCCCTCCTCCGTTCTTTTTCATATGTGGTAAAACAAGTTTGGTAAGATAAATGTTCCCAAAATAATTGATATTCATTATTTTTTTGTCAATATCAAGAGATGTTTCATCTATTCTGGAACGCTGACTAATTCCCCCGTTGTTAATCAAGACATCTATTTGCTTGAACTTTTTGATTACAGATTCTACAATTTCAGGGAATTTATATGTGTCTTCGAGGTTAAAGGGAAACACTTCTGCCTGACTGCCAAGAGAATTGCATTTGTTTTTTACCTCATGCAATTTTTTTTCATTAATATCTGATAAAACAAGATTTGATTGTTGTTTTGCAAAGGCATAAGCAACAGCTTCTCCTATACCCGAAGAAGCACCTGTTATCCAGATTGTTTTATTTTTGTATAATTTCATAGATTTGTTTTATGTGTCTGAAAAATTATTACAGAAGAAAAATCTCCGAAATATATAAATAATTGAATCAAAAGATATGTTTTATGAGGATTTTTGATTCTGACCTGATAAGAGTCTTTTTTAATAAATTTTATTGTTGAAATTAACGTAGATTCGACAACATACTTTGTTTAAGTAATCAGGTAGTTAAATAAGAATAATTGATTAAACATATCTTTCTGATGAAATTAATTTTTCTATATTTGCTGATTTAAACATTTGATTATGGCAGATGCCTTACAAGTTTTAGATGATATCAGGTTGAATTTCAGTCCGGGTGGATTATTGATTTTAAACATTACGTTGGCATTTATTATGTTTGGGGTGGCGTTAGAGGTTGATGTACAGAGTTTTAAAAACATTATAAAGAAGCCCAAATCTGCGATTATTGGTTTCTTTTCTCAGTTTTTTCTTTTGCCTGCCCTTACTTTTTTATTAATACTTGCAATAAAGCCCAGTGCCAGTGTAGCTTTAGGAATGATATTAGTTGCCTGCTGCCCCGGAGGGAACATATCAAACTTTATTTCGCTTCTGGCGCGCGGGAATGCTGCCTTAAGTGTTACCCTTACGGCTATTGCCACACTGGGGGCTATTTTTCTTACTCCTGTAAATTTTGCTTTTTGGGGGAGTATGTATGAAAGGGCTTCACATATTATTATTCCGATTGAGGTTAATCCATGGCATATGTTGCGGACAGTCTTTATTTTACTGGGAATTCCATTGGTATTGGGTATGTTTTTTTCGAAATATTTTCCAAAAGTTACCCAAAAGATAATAAAACCGATCAAGATTTTTTCAATACTAATATTTACAGGGTTTATTGTTGTAGCATTTGCCAATAACTTTGAGTATTTTATTAAATATATTCATCTGATTTTTATAATTGTATTGATACACAATGCACTGGCTTTAGCAACCGGATTTTCAATAAGCAGTTTGTTTAAAGTGTCTCGTGAAGACAGACGTTCAATTTCTATAGAGACAGGAATACAGAATTCCGGGCTGGCCCTGGTGCTAATATTTAATCCGAACCTGTTTGATGGATTGGGAGGTATGGCTTATATAGCTGCCTGGTGGGGAATCTGGCATATTATTTCTGGTTTGTTAATTGCCGGAATCTTGTCGAAAAAACCATTAAACAAAAAGCTTGAGTTTAAAATCAAGGATGGTTTTAAAATAAAAGTATAAAAAAATATTCAATTGTCGTATGGCACTACATAATATAGAGAAAAGGGATTGGCGCTATATTTTTCTTCGAAGATTTGTTAATTTTAATCACCGTTCTTATTATCGCTCTGTTACTGTTCTGGGCAAAGAAAACATCCCTGAAAATTCACCTGTAATTTATGTTCCGAACCATCAGAATGCCCTGATGGATGCATTGGCAATACTGGAAACTACTAAGAATCCACCCGTATATTTAGCCCGTTCTGATATTTTTAAAAAGAAAATTATTGCCAGAATACTCTATTTCCTGAAGATTATGCCAATCTATCGTATCAGGGATGGCTATGGTAATTTGCAACAGAATGAAAGAATCATGCAAAAGGTGACTGATGTTTTAACCAAGGGACATCCAATCGTCATGTTTCCTGAAGGGAACCATGGAGACAAGAGGAAACTCAGACCTCTGAAGAAAGGAATTTGCCGCTTTGCATTTCAGACCGAGGAGCACAATAATTTCCAGTTAAACCTTAAAATTGTGCCGGTGGGTCTTGACTATTCCCATTATTCAAAATTTCACCAAACGCTTGTAGTTAATTACGGGAAACCTTTTACCATTTCAAAGTATTTTGATGCTTACAAAAAGGAGCCTCCTAAAGCATTAAATTTATTAAAAGATGAGATTGCGGAGAAAATGAAAGAGGTGATGCTGCATATTGATTTTGATGCGCATTATCATCTTGTTGATGATCTTAGGGATCTTTATAAGTTCCGGTTAAAATATCATTTGGGTTACCCAAGTTTGAAACAACCTAATAAGTTTTTCCAGGACAGGAAGTTTGTTGATCTTTTTGAAAGAAAATTCCAGGATAAAGAAGCTGATTTAAATGAGTTGGACCAAAAAAGAAAGGAATATCAGAATTTGTTGAAAAGACACAAATTAAGGAATTGGCTTTTCGAAAAGAAAAAGTATTCCCTTTTGGGGTTGATTGCAAAGGGTCCTCTTTATTTGCTTGGATTTCCCGTTTTTCTTTACGGATTTCTAAATAATTTGTTTCCCTATTTTATTCCTGTTTGGATGGCTGGTAAAATGAAAGATCCGCAATTTGTCAGTTCTGTAAGGAGTACAGCATGTCTGGTTGTTTTTCCTCTTTTATATTTACTGCAAACTTTATTTGTGGGTATATTTTCAGGTGATTGGTGGATCACACTGGGATACTTAATTTCTTTACCTTTTACTGGATTATTTGCCTTTCGCTATTATCTGTGGATCAAGAAATATTTTGGAAAATGGAGGTATAATCTACTAAGGATGAATAGGAAAAGGGATTTTGGCAGAATGCATGCGTTACGTGAGCAAATTTTTTCAAAATTAGATAAGGAATTGTTTAAAAAATAATTTATTGAATTCCAGACCCTGAAAATTAAGGCTTAGGTCGAACTAAAGTTTTTGAATCTTTAACATCTCTGTTTTTTTCTGCATTTTTC
>CAYWSJ010000018.1:15475-28027 GCA_964461045.1 uncultured Bacteroidales bacterium
TTTATGGTTTGATGCGTGTTGGGTTGTTTTTATAATAATCGAGTATTTTTTTCTGAAGTTTTTCATAATTTTCATACAGATCATTTGCTGATAACTTTTCTAAGATTTGATATTTTTCTGCGATGTTTTTAAATGATTTTTTAGCGACAGATCCATAAACTGATCCTTCAATGGAGAGCAAACGGTTTAGATCACTTATACATTTTTTTAGAATGGAGATATTGTAAGAACCCATTGACCAGAAATCTTCAGTGCCGTATGATGTAGTGCTGCCTGACGCAAAAGTTCTTCGTGATGCATAATAGCGCATATTTTCAAGAATGGCACTTGCCATTTTGGGTACTTGAATAAAGCCAAGATCTTTATTTGATTGGCTATAATTGATAGAAATTCTATCAATCTTACCACTTAATGTATAGTGGATTCGCCTTTCTATAATCCAGGAAATCATAAGGACAGAGTCAATAAGCTGACCTGTGGAAAGAGATACCTCAGGACACACAAAACTACCCTGTGAAAAAACCTGGTTCTCATTTTCGATAATCAGGGGGTTGTCAGATTTCCTTTGTAATGAAATGTCTATGGATTTTAAATAGTTTTTTATAGAAACAAGGAAAGCAGATGCATTTTGTGGAAGAGTTCTTAAACTTACAGGATCTTGTACTGAAGAATGGATATTGCAATTGATTCTGTCGTTAAAATATTCGCATATTTCAGCAATGTAATCTTCCTGGTTATCTGTTAAATGGGTTGTAAAGTTTGAAGAATTTGCGTTACATATTTCTGCATTTATTTTGGAGATCTCCATGAAAGCATGCCAGGATAACAGAAGCGTTGATATTGTGGAAAGGGCAGAACCTACATGCACAAATGCCCCATTAATTAAAGATATTCCTTCTTTTGGTTTTATCTCGTACTGATGATTTTTCTTCAAATAATTCATAAGATATTTTGCCCAGTTGGCTCCTGGAATTACATCTCCGCTTGAATAAGAGAGGTCTGAGGGAATTTCGGGATTAAATTCCCTGTTCTGAATAGCACTTAGAAGAAGATTATAGAGTTCAGGACTTATTCCTCCTCCTCCCAGACTGTAAAGCCATGCACGAGTATATGAAATGCATCGTGTAGTATAGTTGTCATAAAACACGCCTGAAACTTTTAAAGCGTGATTTTCAATTAAATGATCTTGGAACTTTCTAATATCTTGTAAACTGAGCTTTTGAGAATCCATATGCCCTACCAGGGTATTGACAGCATAAATATTAGGTGGGGATTCTTGATTTACCAGCTTATTTAGATGTTCATATTCTTCTTCAACTTTCTTTTTTGCAGTAACAAGCTCATCTGGTAAAGTAAGCTTTTCAATATGATTCAGGATGTATTTGGATAATTTTTGCTTCATTTTTTGGTTTATTCTTTACTTCCTTTAATGAAATAGTTGCTATATAGAATGAAGAAAACAATTAACAATATCGTCCCCGACCATAAAAGTCCGTCGGGCGAAAATTGTGCCCCAAGATCATATAACCCGGGGATGTCATCTTTTATCCCTGTTTTATTCGACCAAAATGTAATTAATGTATTGACAAACTCCAGTAAAGAAATTCCGCCCAGGAAAAACAACAGCAGTTCAACTATAAACTGGCTTTTCTTCATGCTGTGTTTGTATATTTCTGAAATTTTTTCTTTACACACATTACTTTTTTGTTCAATATTTTCAAATAATTCGGGGATAGACCAGCTTTCAATTACCTGCCTGAAGAAAAATTCCCGGTCGCCCTGAAAGTTTTGGAGTGTATCTATATATCCTACCCGGATAATACTTACAATATTGACAAGTTCTTTTAACAAGGAATTATAATTTTTGCTCTCCTTAAATTTGCTGATGTAGTTTGATTGTCCTACGATATAGGATAAATTAATATTCAAACTATCCAAAACGCCATAATAATATTGCGACAACAACAAGGCCTTTTTAGCATCCTTTACTACATGGCTGTTGATCTCGTTGTATATAAAGTTATTTCCCCATCCAAGGTACGCACTGTTTTTTTCATCATCATTATATTGTTCTAAGGTATTTATTATGTCAGTAATTGATGAATGAGTAAAAATCCATTTATTAATTAAATCCGGATTTATTTTCGAATCCTGATTTTGAATAAGCGTACGATTAACCCATAAGGGCTGTCCTGTTTGTGCTTTATGAATTAATAAGTTTTTTTTCTTACTTATATCCGGGAAACCATAGTGGTTTTCTATGTTTGCTATAAATTTCCTGTTTTTATCGAAATTAACAATTTTTTTGATGAGAGGTAGAATAGTATCATTATAGGTTGTTTGAACAATTTTGTTGCAAACATCATTTCCCCAATGCTGAATATTTTCTATGAATGAATCTAATTCATGAAAAAATGCGGAAGGAATTTCCAGGGTGATTTCAAATATCCCGATTGTATTGTCGAATAGTGTGAAATTTGATGTACCCTCTACGAAATTTATTTTTTCATTTTGATTATTTGGAAAATATATCTTGTTTTGTTCATAAACAACCTCCTTAATCAATGTTTTTATTTTTTCATCTTCATTTATTTTTAATATTTCTTCGCGGAGTAAATTTGAGTCTTCATGAATTACTTTAAAACGCATGTTCTTTCCCTTAGGCTGATGTAATAAACTTATCTTCTTTTGTTCATTTGCATCGAGTTTTGCAGCAAAGTTTTTCCAGAAATTTTTATAGGCATCACCTAAAGAAACATAACTTGAGGATTTAAGGCTGAAATGAGTTCTGAAAGGAACGATTAAGTAGAGGTACATATTTAAAGAGGTTTATTTTTTTAGATCTTCAGTAATATACTTTTTTTAAAGTAGCAGTTTATAACTTTAAGCTAAAAATTTGATTTACTGTTTACCAAATTTAATGATTTATTTTAAATGAAGAGAAGGTCTTTAGCTTCTAAATTGGGATTAATTTTACTGAAGAGGTTTAAAATTTTATTTCAATAGCTGCTTCATAAAAGGTGATATCGTCTATCAGGGGATCATTAAAATTTTGATGCTCGGCATCAAAAATAAATTTACTGTTTTTGTAAAAGTAATAGCCTATACCAAAGATGTAAGTTTGGTTTGTCATCCATTGATTATCGTTAGTTGAAAATTCATCATACCTTCCAAATAAAGTAAAGTTTGTGGAAGGTATTTTATATTCTCCAAAAACTGAAAAACCTTTATTTTTTAAGGCATTTCCTACAGTATCAGCAAGGCTTCCGCTCATATTGCCTTGTCCCTGGTAATATTGTCCTGTAACCACAAAGTGTTTGGATTCATAAGAAATAAAGCCATTGTGAACAATGTAATCTGGACTTAGTTTTGTATTTCCTTTCCCATAGATTGTGTTATAAGACATCTTGATGCCCGGAATATTTTTTGGAAAAGGTCTTATTGTCAATCGGCTTTCAAGGGTCTTGGACTGGTTTTTCTCTACTGCATGATATCCTCCGCCATTATATATTCCTATTGAGAAACTGCCATATTTGCCTTTGTGTTTTGTACCTGTTCTTTCAAGAAATTTTTTGTTCATTTTTCCTCCTAGCAGTGTTCTGAATGTTAGACCGAAATCGGCTGAACTCAAAATGTGGTTTTTATCAAGAAACATTTTACCCTGAACCCTATACCTGTTAATGTCCTGTTCAAAATCCAGCCATGGCCTGTGAACCAGACCTATCTCAACACGCGGCATTGAGAAAAAAGCAAAATTATCCAGGTTAATATTCAGATAACAGTATTTAAGCCGCGTTTCAATATTTCCAGCATCATCTCCTTCTTCATCAAGTGTTATATCTTGTGTAAATCGAACATTGAACCTGTCGTTAAATCTGTGCTTAAAGGTTAGGTATCCTCTTTTTAACCTGAACTGATTGGTTTCTTTTTTTCGGATTTTCTTATATTGGTAGGCTAAAAACCATTGACCCTCAAAATGTTGGTTTAATATTTGATTTAAGGCTGGGTTTTCTTTTTTTATAGAATCATTTATATTCTGCCCTTTAACGGGAATAATTCTAATTAATGAAAACAAAATAATTACAATAATAAGTTTATAATATTTCATTCATATAAAGTTTGTTTATTTGCCTGACGTTCTATTACTTACTTACTCCAAAGTCTATATTTTTTTGTTTCTTCTGCCATGTAACCCTCATTTTTTATTCATTGCTTTTTGTCTACATTTAGTAGATGAGGGTTTTGTCTCTCAATAAATTTATTACTGAAGCTGTGAAGATAAATAAATTCAAAAGTCTGGAAAACAAATTTTAATGTTTTGTTAGTAATTCTTTAATGTTTTTAATTTTAAAAAAGAAGGTTGAGCTTTTATTCTTTGTGGTAGAATGCAGATATTGGTCCCGGGAATTCATCCCGGTCATCGGATTATTGTCCGGGGCCGAGTGGGGAATCTTTTCATTTCCTGTCTTATCCTGCTCTTACCACAGAAAAGAATTTAGCAAATAAATTATTTTGTACCAGTTAAGAACTCTGAACATCTTTTACCGGATAATTCAGATCACCTTCACTTTTAGAGACAACAGTAGAAATGGTTGAGTCACCAGTAATGTTTACAACGGTCCTTAGCATATCCAGCGGCCTGTCTATACCCAGAATCAGGGCAAGTCCTGCAGCGGGCAGGCCAACGCTTGATAAAACAATTACCAGCATAATGATACTCCCTCCCGGCACTCCGGGTGTTCCTATGGACGAAAGCGTTGCCGTAAGTACAACTGTTAATTGCTGTGTTAAAGTTAGATCAAGACCAAAGACCTGTGCAATAAAAACAGCAGCAATAGCCTGGTAGCAGGAGGTTCCGTCCATGTTAATGGTAACTCCGACAGGAAGAACAAAATTTGCAACTGTTTTGGATACTCCCAGCTTATTTGTTGTTTGCTGCAAAGTTACTGGCAATGTAGCCGCACTGCTGCTTGTAGTAAAGGCTACCATCTGTGCAGGAAAAATCGCACGGAAAAAATCCTTGTATTTTACGCCGGCCAGCAATCTTATAAAGAAAGGATATACAAAAAGAATGATAATGAATAATCCGAGGATTACAGTTCCTGCATAATTTGCAAGCGCTACAAATAAATCCGTGTCTCCCGAAAACTCAACAATTAGAGCTGCAAGGAGAGCAAAAACTCCGTAGGGAGCGAATTTCATTATAAAATCGATAATTTTTAAAATGATTTCATTTAACCCGTCGATAAAACTTTTAACGGTTTTTATTTTTTCAGATGGTATAAGCACCATTGCAATGGCAAACAATATGGCAAAAAATATAATCTGAAGCATCTTGGAATTGTCTGAAGATGCTTTGATGATGTTTTTGGGCACCATATCTACCAGAAACTGAAGAGGGGAGCTTTCTTTAACCTTTTCCGCTGAAATTTCTTTTTCTTTTATGTCTACTTCGTAACGCTCCTGAAGTTCAGTTTGTTTGTCCTCGGGAAAAGTATTGCCCGGTTCCAGGAGGTTAACAAGCCCTAAACCGAGCGTAGTAGCAATAATTGTTGACCCGATATACAAACCTATTGTTTTTAATCCCATCCTGGAAAGCCTTGAAATGTCTGTAAGGCTGGATATTCCTTTAACAAGGGATACAAAAATAAGCGGAACAGCAATAAGTTTTAATAAGTTTAGAAAGATGGTTCCGAAGGGCTTGATCCAGTCAAGCGTAAATTCTTTCAGTCCGGTAAAAACAGCAATTAATCCCCATATTACACCAACAATCATTCCAAGGATTATCTTAAGCCAGAGCGGAAAACGTTTTTTCATAGATATAAATTTACCAGGTTATTTCTGTCAAAAATAACATATTCATTTGATTATCCATGATAAGATAAGGTTTAATCCTTAATGGTTTTGAGAAAAGAAAAAGCTGAGGTTATTGTTTGTTGTGAATTTTATTGTAAAGCCTTTCCTGCTCTTTTATTTCGTTACACAAGTCACAATATTTCGGGAATGGACAAGTGTTTTTATCATATTCACAAAATTCGATGTGGTTTTCGCCCATTCCTAAATATACTTGTTGAGAGTCCCATACCGAACGTAAATGCTTATAACGTTCTTCAGAAGGTACTTTTTCAGGAAAATCAGCAATAAAATGGAAAGTTTCCAGTAATTTTTCAAGGGATTTACTTAATTGAGCCCTTTCTTTATTATTAAGTTGTTCTTCAGGGGGTAATGCATCTTTAGGCATTCCGGTTATTTCTTCCAGTTTTTTGGGATTGCCAAATAATGTAGAGGAAGGCATTTGGTTTAGCCAATTATCAAAGGAGTATGAATTTCCGCAATGGTTTATGATGTATTCAATATCTTTGATAAGTTCCTGTATGTAAGGTCGCATTCTTGTTGGTTTATTTTTAGATTATTTACATTAGTATATGTCTTAATCACTTAATTTGTTCACTAAAATACCTGATTTTTTTATATTTTTAAATTATCTTGCTAGTATTAATAATAATTCAGGCTATGATTTTTTAAGCAGATACCCATGTTTAGCGGCACATATAATCAATCAGAAAACAAAAATACAATAAATATTTCTGCTGCAATACTAGCGGGTGGGAGAAATAAACGCTTTGGAGGAAGTATTAAATCTCTGGAAAAATTGAAAGACAAGTTTATTTTATCCCATCAACTGGATGTACTTAGAGTAAAATTTGATGAGATTTTATTAATAACGAATCAGCCGGAATCTTTTAAAGATTTCAGGGAAATTAAAAAGTATCCCGATGTCTTTCCCTACAAAGGTCCTTTGGCAGGTATTCATTCTGCAATGTATCATTCATCTTCCGGTTTTATTTTTATAGTAGCTGGGGATATGCCCTTTCTGAAAGGAACTGCTATTGACAAACTGGTTAATTTTTGTGGTCACAGAAATGCCGTAATACCTGTTAGCAAAAATGGAACCGAACCTCTACATGGTATTTATAACCGAAAATTATTGCAGCCGTTGGAGTCATTTATAAAAAATTCACAGGATCTATCTGTTCAGTCTTTTTTAGACCATATTGAGCCTTATTATGTGAAAGTGACAGAATATAAAATTTTTATAAATATTAATTCACCGCAGGAATTAAAAAAATATGAAGAAGATTGATGTTATACGCATAAATCGGGGACAAGCTAAAAAGATAAAGGACTTTGTTGCACCGGAAATTCTTCTTGATGTTTATCTTAACAATCAGAGGTCTTTTCAAATTAGCTGCAGCGGATTATATGTAAATGAATTAATTACAGGATATCTCTATTTTCATCGATATATAAACTCCATTTCAAATATCAGGGGTTTTAACTATGATTTGGATGACCAGTCTGTTTTTGTTGATTTTGAGAATGACATAGATGAAGAAATTGATTTGCCGAAAAAGAAAAGATTGAGGATTTCTCCGGAACAAGTGTGCTTTCTTTTGAGTAAAATGAAGGAAAACTGTGGAAATTTCTGGAAAACAGGAGCCTTTAATTCTTCAGCTCTGGCAACAAATCATCATATTGTCAAAACTTATAGTGGCATTAGCCAGGAGAATACTTTATTTATGCTTATTGGGTACAGTCTTCTTCAAAATATTAGTTTTTCAGATAAGATGTTGTTTCTTACGAGCAGTGTAACGGCTAGTGTTGCTGAGATTGCAGGTTATATTAATTGTCCTTTTATTATTTCAAAGAGTACCCCCACAAAACAAGCAATTAGAATTTGTGAGGAAAATGAAATTGCACTAGCCGGCTTTGTAAGAAATCAAAGCATGAATATTTATTCCGGGAAAGAGCTTTTTGATTTTTAATTAAATTCAGTCTATATAGTTTTAATACCTTGACATATTTGGATATTTGAATTATTTTTAAAATAAAATTGGATTGCGATGATAAAAAAGTTGCTTAATAAATATCCGCCCACTAAGGATCAATTGTTGATGATCCTGCACGATATACAAAATAATCGCCCGGATAATTATGTTTCCGTTTCCGATATGAAAGAGGTTGCAGATTATCTGAATATAACCTTAAGCAGTGTATATGGGGTTGTGAAGTATTATTCTATGTTTAGTGAGGAACCAAGAGGGAGATATATCATCCGGCTTTGTAAATCACCGGTTTGCAGAATGAAGGGGACATTTGACATATTAAATACCCTGGAAAAGATGCTGGATGTAGAAATGGGAGAAACTACTCATGATAAATTGTTTACCCTGGAGACTTCTGAGTGCCTTGGCCAATGCGATAATGCTCCGGTGATGATGATCAATGAAAAGCTTTATAAAAATATTGATGCTTATAAGTTATCTAATATTATTCGTAGTATTCGTTCAAATCAAAATCAATAATAATTCAGGTGATACAGGAAACAAAAATAGCATTGAAAAATGCAGGAAAGATTAACCCGTTAAGCATAAGTGAGTATCAGTCTGCTGGTGGGTTCTCTGCATTGAAAGAATCTCTTAAAAAAGAACCCAAGCAAATTATTCAAACGATAAACGATTCAGGATTGAGAGGCAGGGGCGGCGCTGGTTTCCCAACAGGCATGAAGGGGCGTTTTACAGACGAGGCCGTTTGCCATTATTGCGGACCGAAATATATTATTTGCAATGCCGATGAGGGAGAGCCAGGAACTTTCAAAGACCGGGTGATCATGGAGCAAGATCCTCACCTGATGATTGAAGGGATGTTGATTTCTGCCTTTTCTATAGGAGCACAAAAAGGGTATATCTATATTCGTGCAGAGTATTCCGAGTCTATAGAGAAAGTTAAGAAAGCACTAGAAAACTGTTACAAAGAAGGCTACCTTGGTAAAAAGCTTCCGGGAACAGATTTTTCACTTGATCTTGAAATTCGATTAGGAGCCGGTTCATATCTTTGCGGAGAGGAGCTTACACTGCTCGAATCACTTGAAGGAAAAAGAGGTTATCCAAGAATTAAGCCTCCATTCCCTGCCCAAAAAGGTCTTTTTGGTTGCCCAACCCTGATAAACAATGTGGAAACTTTTGCTCACATTCCTTACATAATTGAGCATGGCCCGGAAAATTACAGGAAATTTGGAACCGAAAAGTCGCCGGGCACAAAGATTTTCACCATTAGCGGCGATGTTGAAAAGCCAGGATATTACGAAACCGAAATGGGTGTTACCCTGAGAGAACTGATAGAGGATATGGCAGGGGGCATCGAAGATGGTGAGGATTTCCAGGCAGCTGTTTTAGGTGGAGCAGCAGGAACGTTTGTTGATGAGTCGGTTTTGGATACTCCCATGGGTTATGATACCTTAAAAGAAAAGGAGGCTATCCTGGGTTCAGGTGCCATTATGGTACTCGATGATTCCAGGTGTCTTTTTGAAATGTTGTACGATATCCTTAAGTTCTTCCAGCATGAATCTTGCGGTAAGTGCGTGCCCTGCCGGGTAGGTACAACCCAACTGGTGATGATGATGGATCAGATTAAATCACAGAAAAATGGAAACAGGGAAGAAATGCTGGAAAAAATGAAAAATGAGGCTGAATATATGGCAGCAAATTCACTTTGTCCTTTAGGCGCTTCACCAATATTACCTCTTGCCAGCACCTATAAATATTTTAAAGAATACTTTTAAAATTCCTCAATATGCGCAATATGGTAAATTTAACCATTGATGGTAAAAACATACAGGCTGAAGAAGGTGCTAATCTTCTTCAGGTTGCTCTTGATAATGGAATTGAAATTCCTTTCCTGTGTTATCATAAAAAACTATCGCCCACAGGAGCCTGCAGAATGTGTGTGGTAAAGATTGAGGGGCAGCGAGGGCTGGTTATGGCCTGTACTGTCAAAGTTGCTGATGGAATGAAGGTTACTGCATTCGATGAGGAGATTGAGCAGGCCAGGAAACATACCCTTGAATATCTACTTGCTGAACACAATGACCATTACGACGGAACTTATTTTGATGAACTCTATTTCCTGGCCAGGAAATATGACCTGGAAGATCCGGAAAGAAGAAGCTACCCTAATATTTATAAACAAATGAATTATCCGGTGGATGATACTTCGCCGGTACTGACTTACGATGGTTCCAAATGCATCAAGTGTTTCCGCTGCATCAAGGCTTGCGATGAGGTGCAGGGAAAGAACGTCCTTTCTTTCAGCGAACGCGGAATTACTTCCTACATCATTGCCGGAGCTGATAAATGGGATGAATCGGAATGTGACGGATGTGGCGAATGTGTACAGCTATGCCCAACCGGCGCTTTGGTGGAGAAACCCCACCGGGAAGAAATCAATATTGAAAAAATTGACAAGAAAGTGAGAACGACTTGTCCTTATTGCGGCGTTGGTTGCCAGATAATGCTCTTTGTGCAAAATGGGAAAATTGTTCGTTCTGATGGCGTCGAAGATGTGATGCCCAATGATGGCAGGTTGTGCATTAAAGGCAGGTTCGGACTGGACTATGTTCATTCCGAAGACCGGCTCACGAAACCATTGATTAAGAAAAACGGGGAGTTTGTTGAAGCTGAATGGGATGAGGCTTTAGACCTGATTGCCGCTAGATTTAATGAGATCAGGGAGAAGCATGGAAGTGAAGCCCTGGCTGGTTATGGATCGGCCAAATGTACCAATGAGGATAATTACCTGTTTCAGAAATTTGTGAGAATTGCTTTTGGAAATAACAACCTGGATTATTGTACGAGACTCTGCCATGCATCAACTGTAACAGCTATGCTTAAGTCCATTGGAGACGGAGCAGGCAGCAATTCAATTGAAGATTTTGCCACAACAGATTTACTTTTTATCACGGGAAACAACATTGTTGAAACTCATCCGGTTACAGCCACCTATGTAAAAAACGGGCAGTATAATGGGATGAAGATTATCGTGTGCGATCCTAAATGGACGCCTATAGTGAAATATGCCGACATCTGGATGCAACCCAGGCTTGGGACGGATGTGGCTCTCCTAAATGGTATGATACGGGTAATTATTAAAGAGGAACTTTTTGATGAGGAGTTTATCAAACAGCGTGTGGAAGGAGGAATGGAAGCCTTTGAGACTTTAAAAGAGCTGGTGGAAAAGTATACGCCGGAGGAGACAGAAAAAATCACAACAGTTCCCAAAGAAAAGTTTACGGAAGCTGCGAAAATGTATGCCAGTGCTGCAACTGCAATGGTTGCAACCGGTATGGGGATGAGTCAGCAGGTGACAGGAACGCATAATGTTTTTTCATTAATAAACATGATGCTTATCACAGGTCAGATCGGGAAAGAACGCGCCGGAATTGACCCGCCCCGCGGACAAAATAATGTACAGGGAGTTACTGATATTGGCGTTTCCCCGATTAATTACCCGGGTTATATTCCTGCCGGAGATGATGATAATCGCAGAAAACTGGCTAAGCTTTGGAATGTGGAATACGAAAAACTGCCGTCCAAACCGGGATTAACTACGGTAGAGATAATGAATGCAGCTTATGATAAGAAAGTGAAGGCGATGTACATTATGGGTGAAAATCCTATGATGACCGATCCGGATACGAACCATACGGAGCAGGCACTGAAAAATCTTGATTTTCTGGTCGTCCAGGATATTTTTAAAACGGAATCAACCCCTTATGCCGATGTGATTCTGCCAGCCTCTTCTTTTGCAGAAAAAGACGGAACTTTCGTAAACAGCGACCGGCGGGTTCTAAGAGTAAGAAAGGCCGTGGAAATGCCGGGAGAAGCAGAGGAAGACTGGAAAATTATTGTGAAAATTGCTGAGCGAATGGGTTACAATATCGGAAGTTACCGGAATGCCAAAGAGATTTTTGAAGAAATTACCCAGGCTACACCTATTATGGCTGGGATTACTTATGAACGGATAGAGCATGATGGAATTCAGTGGCCTTGTCCATCGAAAGATCATCCGGGTACCAGTACCCTTTTTCTCGATAAATTCAACACCAAAAACGGGAAAGCCCTGCTGAACCCCGTGGACCACGTGGAGCAGTCTGAACAGCCAACACCGGAATTTCCTTTTCTTCTGAATTCAGGACGTATCTTATATCATTATCATACGGCCACCATGTCAAGGAGAAATAAGGCGCTAACTGATTTTATAAATGAATCTTATGTTTTGATGCATCCCTTTGATGTTGAAAAGAAAGGGTTGAAGGAGGGCGATAAGGTCCGGTTGTCGAATGATCGCGGAGAGCTGGAAACTTTCCTCAAGAGCAGCGAAGAAGTAGTAGAAGGTGAATTGTTCATGCCCTGGCATTTTTACGAAGCACCGGTAAATAAGCTTACAAGGGCAGAGCTGGATCCCTATTCCAAAATAGCTCCGTTCAAAATATCGGCTTGTAAAGTTGAAAAGGTTTAGTCTTTATCATTCAGATCAATATGCGAGACAGAAAACTTCTTGTAAGGGCATTGTTATTTTTGTTATGTCGTTCAACCCCGTGGGTTTTAGTTGAATTAAGATGGATTGTTGAATTTTCTACATAACCCACTGGGCTAGATTAAAGCAATAGAATAACGTACATCTTCATGAACGAAGTGAATAGTGAGAAATGAA
>CAYWSJ010000018.1:28127-43882 GCA_964461045.1 uncultured Bacteroidales bacterium
TAAAGCAATAGAATAACGTACATCTTCATGAACGAAGTGAATAGTGAGAAATGAACAATGAACAGTAGCAGAGACAATTAGAAAGCATCCGCTAACCATTTAACCATCAAACAATAGAACAATTTAACAATATACACCTTCATGAACAAAGTGAATAATGTAACAATGGAAAACCATTTTTTTGTGCCAGCCACCTGTATAATTTTCCTTCTATCCTAAGCTTTAGTTCTCCGGTGTAACCGGGGAATAATTGATACCGTCCGGCTCTTTGCCTGCTTCAATGTGTTTTTCGATTTTCAGTTCTTCAAGGTTGAAAACGGTAACCACATCGGAGTGGGTATTTGCTACATAAGCCGTTTTGTTGTTGGGAACAACCACGCCAATGGGCACAGAGGAACCTTCAAACTCAGCAAAATACCGGTCTTTGTCTTTTCCTTCGGGAACAGGAGGCGTAAGTTTTATTTTTTTGATGAGTTTTTTCTGTTGTGTATCAAATACTGCTATATGGCCCGATTCTGCATTGCTGACAACAAAATATTGTCCACCTGGTGAGAATTTGGCTCGTATAGGGAATTTCCCGGATTTAATTCTTTTAATTAATTCCAGGTTTTCTGTGTTAAAAATAGAAATGGTATTGTCTCCGCGATTGGTAACCCAGAGTTCTTTTCCGTCTGGTGAAACATCCAGTCCTTCTGCCCCTTTTCCGCTGTATAGTTGTTCAATGATTTCTCCGGTATTTAAATCAAGCACGGTAACGTTTCCTGTTCGAATGCTTGAGACAAATGCTCTTTCATAATCAGGTCCGGCTACTACCATATGAGAAATTTCCTGATCGGTTTTCATAGATTGCACTATTTCTCCTTTAGCAATGTCAACAACCACCAGACTTTTTGTACCTTCGGTAGTTACCAGCATTTTATCAGTACCCTCAATCCAGTCCATTCCATGTGGAAAAGTATGTTCCCCAAGATCAATGGTTTTAACCAACTTACCTTTTTTTATATTATAAACGCTCAATGTATTTCCCGGCTTTTCACGATCGCCGTAATTGCAAACAACAGCCGTTTTTCCGTCGCCAGAAACCTCTACTTCATGAGGCGCATAACCTGTAGGGAGTTTTTTTATGGTTTTTCCTGTTGATCTTTCAATGAAAAAGACATCATTGCCGCTTTTATTCGCAACGATAATGGTACCTTCCTTTTTTGGTTTATCATTTGTTTTTGTTCCCTGCTGGCAGGAGAGAGTGGCAAGGGCCAGCATTGAAATACCCAGTAGTAAAGCAATTTTTTTCATCTTTATTTATTTAAGGATTTGATTAATTAACAATCATCCAATCTGAATGTTTAATGGTAAGAAGATAAGATTTTTTCCAGGTTTATTCAAGTATCGTTATTTATTAACAATTTGTCGTTTAAATTATTCTACCCCTGTGACTTAGAATTAGCCTTTTCTTACCGGGAAATAGAAATTTAAAATTTGTCATGAATTCATTACATTTGAATAAAGATTTAAAACATATGGGACACAAAAAGAAAAAAAATAAGAATAAAAAGGGTGGGTTTGTCTATTCCACCAATCCCGATTTTCAACCAGAGAATCCGGAAGAGGAAGAACAGGAGACTTTGCCTCCTCAACAACAAGACCTTAGGGTAAGTCTTGATCGTAAACACAGAAAAGGAAAAGAAGTTACTTTAATAACTGGTTTTGTAGGTGCTTATGATGATTTAAAGGATTTGGGGAAAGAACTGAAATCAAAACTTGGTGTAGGAGGCTCTGCTAAAAATGGAGAATTAATCATACAGGGTGATTTCCGCACTGAAGTTATGGATATTCTTCTGGAAAAGGGATATAAAGCAAAAAAGTCGGGAGGCTGAATCTTAAACTCTGTAAAATCTACCCTGACTCTCACTCCCTGCCTGCAACTGCTTTTTTCTGCAAAGGCGCAAAGTAGCAAAGACGCTCGGGGTCGTCCCTTTGGGCTCCAGCTTTAGTATGGCTGTATATTTAGTTTAATCCTTAGACCGCTTCTAAGGATTCATTTTAAACTAATAAATTTCTCACTGTCTGCTGCTTTCTTCTATTGCTTGGTTTTTCGCAGGCTTTCAGCCTTAAAAACAGGTAAAACTGCCTTATGCAGGAAGGTCCCCTTGAATTGGGAATACATAATTCCCCTTGTGGTTGAAATAGCCAGGGCATTGATTTCATCCAGAAATTCCTGGGGAAATTGAATTTTATTGCCTTCTCCCTTCAAACTTTCAAAGTTTTCAACAGCAAAAATACAGCTTGTTTGCAGGGTTGCCATCTCCACTTTTTGATCCTGACTTTTTACCATAACATTGGTGATTACAAAAACCAGCTTGTTCTCGTCGCTTACCCTGTGTTGAAGTTTGAGATCAAAATGAAAAGCGTTATAATCTACATTTTGGTCTGAAGGATGATTCATTGCCAGGTTTAACAATTCAACAGCATTTATTTTGTAGGTAATACCTTGTTGGTTAGCTTCTTGATTCATAAGCAAAAAATTGTTTTTTAAAAGTTTGTTGCAAGGTAATCAAATTACTTTATATGAGAAATTATTCTTTTTTTAATTTTAAAAATAAATTTAACTGTCTGATTTACTGATTTTATTATTCGTGTAAATTAATTCTATCCATTTATCCTCATTAATAAACCACTTTCCATATTGTTCCCAATCTTTCAGAATCTCTTTCTTCTTTAATTTTTCAAGTGAAGTTCCTTTTTTAATTTCCTGTTTAACCCTGTTAACAGTTTTTTGCAAAGTGTTTATATATTTAATTAAATCTCTCATATTATATAATCTTCCATGGCCGGGGACAAGTTTTGTATCTTCCGGGAAATTCCGGACAATGTATCTTAGGTTATCCAAATAGTGTTCAACCCTGCCTCCATTATTAATATCAATAAACGGGTAATAATCAGCAAAGATCAGATCTCCTGTATGAAGCACATTTGCTTTGGTGAAATAAACAATTATATCTGAACTGGTATGACCTGAAGGAAGATGAGTAAGAGTTATTTTTTCTTCTTTAGTATAGAGAGTCATTTCATCTTTAAAGGTTAAATCAGGTTGAGCATGAGCGGGGACTGGCTTTATCTTCTGTCCCATTACTTTATGTTCATTTTGGGTGTATTTTTTAACGTCTTTATGGGCTATTATTTTCGTATTTTTTCCCAGAACAATGTTCCCTCCTGTATGATCATTATGAAAATGGGTGTTAATTATGTAATCTATAGGAAAAGCTTTTAATTTTTTTAAGGTATCTTTTAATCTTTTCCCTGTTTGGGAATAACCTGTATCACTTAAAAGTGTCTGATTTTTCCCTTTAAAAACGATTAAATTAGTCTTCCCAATTGATAAAACGTATAAATAGTCATTAATTTCCTGAATGCTGATCCGGGGAGCATTGTTTCCATGAGATTGGAGGTTTGGCGAAAAGAGAACGATTAAAATTAAAATTACTTTTTTCATTTTTATTATATTTTGATGATTTTTATCAAAGATAGCTTTTTTTGAAAATATTGTATTTTGCAATAATCTATCTAAAAAAAGACATTGTGTTCCAATTTTATTTATTTTTATTCATTTAAATTTTGTTAATCCAATGAAAGAATCTTCAGGACATCTGCAACGAATTGCCTATTTTTTAATTATCCTTGTCATAGTTGTTTATGTGTTTATTGTTGGTAAATTTATAGTAGTTCCCCTTATATTTGCTGCCCTGTTGTCCATGATGATTATGCCTATTTGTAATTTTCTGGAAAGGTTTGTTAAATTTAAAATTCCTTCAATCCTGCTTTCTTTTCTGGCAGTATTAATTCCTCTAACCGGTATCATTATGTTTTTTTCATATACCCTGGGAGATGTGATTAAAGATATGCCTGCAATAGCTGGTAAGTTGAAAGAGAGTTCTGAATTGTTTTTTAACTGGCTTCATAATAATTTCGGCATTACCAAAGCAGAGAGCTGGACCTGGGTTAAATCTAATTTTTCTAAGATACTGGATGCTCCACTCAAGTTTTTTAAAGGTGGTTTGGTTTCTTCTACTTCTTTTTTGATTAATTTTTTTATGGTTCTGATTTTTATGTTTTTCTTTCTTTTATACAGGGGAGGTATTAAAAATTTTATTCTCGTGCAGTTCGGAAAAAGGACCAGGGAACAAGGAAGAGAAATTTTGATCCAGGTAAAATCTGTCATTCAAAAGTATCTGTATGGTCTTTTTACAGTTATCTTAATTTTAGCTATTCTGAATAGCTTAGGTTTATGGATTATTGGTATTGATTATCCGGTATTCTGGGCCTGCCTGGCTGCTTTCCTTAGTATTATTCCATATGTAGGAACAACCCTTGGAGGTATCCTTCCTTTTATGTATGCTTTTGCCACACCAGGTCCATGGTGGCAACCCCTTGCTGTTGTTGCCCTGTATTTTTCAGTACAACAATTGGAAGGCAATTTAATAACCCCATACGTAGTTGGATCAAATGTGAAAATTAATCCCTTTATTGCTATTATTGCGCTTTTAATTGGCGGTTACATTTGGGGTGTGGCAGGAATTGTGCTGGGAATCCCCATAGCTGCTATCATTAAGCTTATGTTTGATAATGTTGATGCCTTAAAACCGGTGGGAGCACTTATGAGCAATCATCTTCATAAGAATGAAAATGAATTCCTCGAGAAATGGGATGACGATAAATACAGATTGCCACAGTTGTTTTCTCAGAATAATAAAGATGAAGAATAGAGAAAAGTTTGATATTTAGTAATAGATAGAAAAAAGATACCTGAAAAAGAAACTTTTTCTTAATAAGCAGGTATTTATAATAATAATTTTAATAAAGAATATTGTGAAAAAGTTAGGGAAGCATACGCTGACTCTTATTATATTAATATCTGCTATAGCCGTTATAGCATCTTATTTGTCTGTTACAGCCACTAAAAATAAGTTGAAAAATCAATTATTACAGGACGCAAAGATTGCCTCAGAAAGCATTAATCCTGGCAGGCTGAAAGAATTAACAGGAACAGAAAATGACATTGGAAAACCTGATTATGAGAGATTAAAGGTGCAGCTCGAATCAATCAGAAAGTCTCATGAGCAATGTAAATTTTTGTATTTGTTAGGAAGAAAAAAGGATGGAACTGTTTTTTTCTTTTTGGATTCGCAATCTCCTGAATCTGAAGATTATGCTCCTCCCGGGCTGGTCTACCAGGAGGTTTCTGATGAATATCTTGAGGTATTTGAGAAAGAAAAGTCACTGACTGTTGGTCCGATTCGTGATCGCTGGGGGAAACTATATACCTCACTTATTCCTGTAAAAAATCCTGATAATGCTGAATTAATGGCTGTCCTCGGAATGGACATGACTGCCAATAACTGGAATAAACTTATATTTTATGATCTTGCTAAAGTCCTGGGAATAGTTATCCTGATTGTGTTTCTTGTTTATTATGTGCAGCAGGTACGTTATTTAAAAAGTCAAAAAGAGGCGGAAAGGCGAATTAAAGAAAGTGAAGAAAAATTCAGGAATATTTATAATAGTGCAAATGATGCTATTTTTATTCATGAATTTGAGTCGGGTAAAATAGTTGATGTCAATGAAACTATGCTGAAAATGTATGGGTATTCGTCTAAGAGTGAGGTTGTTGGTAGTCGTGTCGATTTTTTTAGTCCTGATTCTGGTTTTTATACAATCGAGCATGCAAGAGAATGGAGAGATAAAGCAGTTAAATCAGCAAAACCCCAGATTTTTGAATGGCGTGCAAAAAGGAAGGACGGGAGTTTGTTTTGGGTAGAAGTAAATCTTGATATAGTAAAGATTCTAAATGTAAGAAGGGTATTAATTATAGCAAGGGATATTACCTACCGAAAAAAAACAGAACATGACCTTAAAATGGTGGCTGACAGGTATCAGTCGCTATTTGAACAAGCTGCAGATGGTATACTTACAGGCAACAGCAAGGGAATAATTACAAAAGCAAATCAAAGTATATGTGAAATATCGGGTTATAAGAGGTCAGAGTTGGAAGGGAATAATATCAGCATGCTTTTTTCAGAAGAATCTTTGAATGAAAAACCTTTTCGCTACGATTTGGTAGAAGCCGGCGAAACTGTACTCAATGAGAGAGAGATGGTAAGAAAGGATGGTTCCAGGATAACCATTGAGATGAATACCAAAAAGGTGGGAGAGGAAATTTTACAGGCATATATTCGTGATATTACGGAAAGAAAAAAGGCACAGGATCTGCTTAGTGAAAAGAATAAACAATTATCTGAAGCTCAGTCTAAATTAACTGAATCAAACCAAAAATTAAGAAAAATAAATGAGGAGCTAACGCTGCAAAAGCAGGAATTATTAAAAGCTAAAGCAAGAGCGGAAGAGAGTGACCGTTTGAAGACAGCTTTTCTGGCGAATATGAGCCATGAGATCAGGACTCCAATGAATGGAATAGTGGGTTTTGCCCAGATTTTACTGGAACAGGATTATACACAGCAAGAGCTGAAGAAATTTCTTCAAACCATTTATTCTCAGTCTTACCATCTGATGAAAATAATAGACGATGTGATAGATATTGCTAAAATAGAAGCTAATGAACTATCTATTAATAAGGAGTTTTTTAATTTGAACGATCTTTTTGATGAGTTGTATGAAAATAGCCAGGTTGCAATGGCTTCAAAAAGCGGTAAGGTTCAGCTTGTTGTTAGTGATGAGTTTGAAGATGAAAAAAATAAAATCTATTCAGATCCTGTCAGGTTAAAACAAGTTTTTACAAATTTACTGGACAATGCTTACAAATTTACTGAAGAAGGAATGATTGAGATGGGATACAAGCATTATGGTGATAAGAAATTGCTTTTTTATGTAAAGGATTCCGGCACGGGAATACCTCAGGAAAAAACCGAGGAGATATTTCAACGTTTCAGACAGGGAGATGAATCTTTAACAAGTCAGTATGAAGGTACAGGGCTTGGCCTTTCTATATCCAGGGGAATAATTAATTTACTGGGAGGAGAGATTTGGGCAGAAGCCAATAAAGATAAGGGATCTGTTTTCTATTTCACCATACCATATAATAAAGATTGGATTGACCAGAGAAACAACATATCGACTAAAAAAAGCCTAGAACCCAAATGGGATAAAAAAACCATTCTGTTGGTGGAAGATGATTATGCCAGCAGACTGTTTATGGACAAATTATTGGCCCCGACAAAGGTGAAGATGATTACTTCGGAGAACGGACAGCAAGCATTGGATATCTTTAAACAAGAACATAAAATAGATTTGATTCTAATGGATATCCGTTTACCGGATATTAATGGGCTGGAAGTTACTAAACAAATCAGGAAACTAAATAAAAAAATACCTATAATAGCTCAGACCGCTCATGCAATGGGGAATGACCGCAAAAAATGTTTGGATGCGGGAGCAAATGAATATATTTCAAAACCCATTGATATTGATAAATTGTTATTTCTTATTGACAGATATTTCTAATTATTTATACCAGGTTTCTGATTACGACCCTGACCAATTGACTTACCAAACCAATCATGGCTTGGGAAAAACTGTTGCCGTTAATATAAAAGACTCAGGAATAGCGGAGTAATTCATGATTTTACGAGGCTTAAGAGAACAGGGAAAATAAAATCAAAAAATTTTTTTAAGTATAGATTAACCTGAGTTCGGGATAAAGCTGAGTGCAATATACATGTATTCGATATGTCAAGTTCACGTTAAATTATACTAATAATCATGCTTTTTTTTAATGCTTAAAATTTTTATATTTAATGTTTAATATATATTTATAGATTAAAGATATGCATATTAAAACTTCTGATCAGGAACCTTTAAACATGGGATTTGGGAATTATATTTGTAACTGGGGGTTACATATTGCAGGGCTTTATGAAACAGAAGAGGAAAGAGATGATATAATTTTCGGGTTCTTAAAACAAGGATATAAGGAAGGAGATCTTCAGCTTTATTGTCCGGTTGAAAGAACAAAAGAAGCTTTTTATGATGAGTTTGAATCTTTTTGCCCGGAATGTGGCGAGAAGTTGCACGACCCAAATAATTTTTCGGTCCTGAGTGCAAAGGAGCTTTATTATCCTGATGGTATTTTTTCTCCCTGGGAAATGGATAAAAATTTAAATGCATTTTATAAAGAGTCACAAAATAAGGGCAGAAGAAATGTACGTGCAACTGCCGAAATGGTTTGGGCGCTTGAAGCAATACCCGGAGTGGAACATTTAATGGCCTATGAAAGCAGGTTAAATTATTTCATTCCTGGCAAACCATGGATTAGTATCTGTTTATACAATGTAAACAAGTTTGATGGGAAAACCATTATGGGTGTTCTTCGTACACATCCATTTACAATTAGTGGTGGTGTAATATCTCAAAATCCCTATTACCAGGATCCAGACAAATGGCTGGCTGAAAATGCTCCTCAATTTTTATATCAATAATAATTTTTATGGTAGATTTAGGAAACGATTTCTTTCTCTTAATGCTTAATCTCTCTCAATACAAGAGAGAATCAACTGTTCTGAGAATTTATACAGAATCTTTAAATGATCTGTTCCCTCATTTGAATATTACTTTTGTTCAACATATTGAGGGAGATTCTGAAGATAGATTTGAAATAGGTACAACTGATGACCACTTTGGTTATTTAAAACTTACTGAAAAACCAACAAGGGAGGAACTCTCGCAGATACAGAATGCCAACCAGATGGTGGGGATTATCTTACAAAATATCAGGCAGAAAAAATTATTGAATAATGAAAAAGAATTATTAGAGGAAACAGTTGAAGATAAGGTTTTTGAATTAAAAAGGAGCAAAGAAAATTTTCGTATTACCATTAATTCTATTGGAGATGCAGTTATTGCAACAGATATTAAAGGTAAGACAACCCTGATGAATCCAATAGCCGAAAAATTAACAGGTTGGAAATTTGAGGAGGCTAAGGGAAAACCCATAGAGGAAATTTTCAAAATTGTAAACGCACAAACAGGAGATAAAACAGAAAATCCGGTCTATCAGGTTTTAAATACCGGAAAAATCGTGGGTCTTGCAAATCATACCAAGCTCATCTCTAAAGATCGCAACGAATATCAAATTGCTGATTCCGGAGCTCCTATCAAAGATGATGATGGAGAGATAATAGGTGTAGTGCTTGTTTTTAGAGATGTAACAACCGAGTATCAGCACCGGGAGAAGATAAAAAAGTCTGAAGAACTTTTGAGTGGAGTTTTTGGAAGTATCCAGGATGGCGTCAGTGTGTTGGATAAAGATCTGAACATTCGCTATGTGAATCCTGTGATGGAGAAGTGGTATGCACCCAATATGCCCTTAACAGGCAAAAAATGTTATGAATGTTATCACAACAGAAAAGAGCCCTGTGATCCCTGTCCTACATTACGTGCACTTGAAACAGGAAACCTTGAAAAGAATATAGTTTCAGGATTATCCAATACTAATGCTGATGTAGAATACCTGGAACTATTCAGTTATCCTATGGAAGATAACGAAACTGGCGAAATAACCGGAGTTGTTGAATTTGTCAGGGATATAACTGAGCAAAAAAGATCGAATGATGCTCTTGCAAAATGGCAGGACCTGATGCAGTATATTATTAAACATGATCCTAATGCCATTGTTGTTCTTGATAAAGACCTTAATCATGTTTTTGTCAGCCAGAGATTTATACAGGATTATAGGGTGCAGGAAGAAAATATTATCGGTAAAAATCATTATGAAGTTTTTCCGGAAATCCCTGAGAAATGGCGTGAGGTACACAAGCGTGCACTTGGAGGGGAGGTAGTAAGTTCAAATGATGATTTTTTTATCAGGGAAGATGGCTCAATTGAATATACCAGGTGGGAATGTCGACCCTGGTATGAATCGGAGAATGAAATTGGTGGAATTATTCTGTACACAGAAGTAATTACTGAGAAAGTTAATATCGAAGAAAAACTTCGTGAAAGCGAAGGAAGATTCCGTAATCTTTTTGAAACGATGGCCCAGGGAGTGGTCTATCAAGACAAGAAGGGAAACATTGTTTCTGCTAATCCGGCCGCTGAGAAAATTCTGGGAATTACCCTGGATCAAATGCAGGGCAGAACATCTATGGACCCAAGATGGAAAGCTGTTTCTGAAGATAAATCTGAACTTCCGGGTGAGAAGCATCCTGCAATGGTTGCATTGAAAACAGGGAAACCTGTGGAAAATTTTATACAGGGAATTTATAACCCCAAAAAAGAAGATTATGTCTGGATTATTGTTAACTCTATACCACAATTTAAAAAAGGAAGCAAAACACCTTACCAGGTTTTTTCTACTTTTCTTGACATTACCGAACGTAAAAACGCAGAAGAAAAACTTCAGGAAAGTGAAGAAAAATTACGAAATATCGTTGAACACAGCACCAACCTGTTTTATTCTCATGCACCGGATCATAAACTTACCTATATAAGCCCACAGAGTGCACATTTTTTCGGTTGCAGCCCGGAAGAAGCCAAAATAAAATGGACCGATTTCATAAGCAATAATCCTGTAAACGAAATTGGTGTTGAACGCACAAACAAAGCCATTGAAACAGGAGAAGCCCAGCCTTCTTACGAGCTTGAACTGCTGAATAAAAAAGGCAAACGGCTGTGGGTGGAAGTGCATGAGGCCCCTGTGTTAAGGAATGGTAAAGTTGTCTCTGTGGTAGGTGCTTTGATCGATATAACCGAACGGAAAGAAGCTGAAAAACAATTACAGGAAAAAGAGAAGCGATTTAAAGCTCTTTTTCATAAAAACAGTTCTGTACTCTTGCTTATCGATCCAAAAACAGGAGAAATTCAGGATGCCAACGAAAAAGCCGCAGATTTTTATGGGTATTCAAGGGAAAAGTTGATGTCTGTGAATATCCAGCAAATTAATGTCCTGTCCGATAAGCAGGTTAATGAAATAATGGAAGAAGCCATAAAGCAAGGAAAGTCTTATTTTATTTTTACCCACCGAATGGCTAACGGAGCAATCAGGGATGTTGAGGTCTATACCAGTAAAATTGTAATACAGGGGAAAGAACTACTGTATTCAACCATACACGATATTACAGAGGAAACAAAAAACAGAAAACGACTTCAGAAGGGAGAAGAGATTGCCAAAATCGGACATTGGGAGTTTGATTTCAACAACAAATTGGTTTATTCATCTAAAGGAGCAAGGAAAATCTATGGAATTGACAAGGAGACACTGACCATTGAAGAGGTGCAGAAAATACCACTCGAAAATTATCGCCCGGTTATGGATCGCGCATTGAAGGATTTAATAGAGAAAAAGAAGCCTTATGATCTTGAATTTCAGATAAAAAGACCATCTGACAATAAAATTGTTGATATTCACTCAATAGGTGAATATAACCAGGAGCGAAATATCGTTTTTGGTATAATTCAGGACATTACAGACCAAAAAAGAATAGAGAAAGAACTCAAAAGAAAAAATGAAGAACTACAGGCAGCAGAAGAAGAACTGAGAGCATCTAATGAGGAACTTAGGTACATTAATCAAAAACTGGAAATACAGAAACAGGAATTGAAAATAGCAAAAGATAAAGCAGTAGAAAGTGATCGTTTAAAATCTGCTTTTCTGGCAAATATGAGTCATGAAATAAGAACACCTATGAACGGAATAATAGGTTTTTCACAGGTTCTTAGAGAAAAAGAATTCCCCAGGGAAAAACAAAATAAATTTCTGGATATTATTCATTCCCGAACCAGACATCTTTTGAATATTATTAATGATATTGTTGATATTTCAAAAATTGAAGCAGGCCAGATGAATTTACACCCACAAGAATTCTGTATAAATGATTTGTTGTCAGACCTGTACAGGGCTTATAAAACTGAAATAGCGAACAGCGGGAAAAAAGACTTGAACCTCGAATTAAAAAAGGCATTGAAGAAAGAAGAAAGTTATATAGAAATAGACTCTACCCGACTAAGACAAATTCTTGACAATTTATTGAGCAATGCTTTAAAATATACAGATAAAGGTATTATTGAATTTGGATATAAAAAGAAATCAGAAAATAAATTGCTTTTTTATGTAAAGGATACAGGTGTTGGAATCGGGACAGATGACCAAAGGCATATTTTTGAAAGATTCCGTCAGGCTGATGAATCAAGTACGAGAAAATATGAGGGAACCGGACTGGGGCTGACTATCTCCAAAAACCTTGTGGAATTGCTGGACGGTGAAATTTGGCTTGAGTCGCAAGAAGGAGAAGGCTCTGTTTTTTATTTTACAATTCCTTTTAAAAAACCAGAAAAATTTGAAATTTCAGAAAAATCTGATCAAAATCTGTACCCTAATTTTTATCATTGGAAGGGAAAAAGAATTTTAATAGTTGAGGATGATCCTGCCAGCCAGGAGTTTATAAGAGAGATTCTGGAGCCAACCGAAGTATACCTTAGTTTTTCAGAATCGGGAGAAAAAGCCATGAAATTATTTGAAGAGAATAACGATCTGGATTTAATTCTGATGGATATTCGTTTGCCCGGAATCAGTGGGATAGAAGTCACAAAAAGAATAAGGGATAAAGACAAAAAAATACCTGTCATTGCCCAAACAGCTCATGCAATGGGCGATGATCGTAAAAAATGCATTCAGGCAGGGGCCAATGATTATATTGCTAAGCCTATTGGAGTGAATGATCTCCTTGCTCTCCTTAATCAATATTTGTAGTTTTATCAAGAATTGGTTGATGAAATGCTGCTGATTAGGTCAATGATTAAAGCATTTAATATTGGTACGATGAAGTTAAACAATTGGAAAATACTGCTTAGAAATATTCTTCCTCCTTTCACTATCTTTTTAATTGTGGTAATAGCTTTCTGGGCTTTTGCCCTGCCTTCTATGGAGAATAATCTGATCAACTCAAAGAAGGAAATGGTGAGGCAGCTTTCCAATACCGTGTGGCATCTCATGGATAATTATCACATAAAGGTGAAAAATAAGGAAATATCAGAAGAAGAGGCAAAAGAAAAAATAAAAGAGCATATCCAAACTTTGCGCTATGGAACCTCCGGAAAAGATTATTTCTGGATACATGATCTTTCTCCCCGCATGATTATCCATCCTTATGTACCAGAACTAAATGGTAAGGATTTGTCAACTTATGAAGATCCTGAAGGGAAAAAATTATTTGTTAAAATGGTGGAAGTATGTAAGGAAAGAGGAAGTGGATTTGTTAAATATCATTGGCAATGGAAAGATGATCCGGATCTAATTGAACCCAAGATATCTTACGTGAAACTTTTTAAGCCATGGGACTGGATAATTGGTACAGGCATTTATATAGATGATGTGCATGAAAAAATTGACCAGTTAACATCGAGAATGAAAGTTGTTTTTACTGTTTTTGGAGTGTTGGTTTTAATTTCTACTTTTCTTATTACCATGAACAGTATGAAAACAGAAGACAAACTAAGAGAAAGCAGAGCCAGGTTCAAAGAATTGTTTAACATGGCTCCGGATCCAACTTTTATGCTATCGAATAAGGGTGTTTTTGTTGAGGTAAATGAAGCTGCTAAAGAGAAACTTGGTTATACGGAGAAAGAATTGCTGGGGTTATCCCTTAAAGAACCCATTCCATTCCTGCCGGAAAAAAGCCGAAAGATTGCAATGAACAATTTTAAAAATCGGTTAAAAGGACAGGAGGTTGCTCCTTATTCGTTTGAAGCAGTTAATAAAGACAATGAAAGTCTGTTTTTTGAAGTAAATGTAAGACCGATTTCAAAAAAGGGAATGATTACAGGCGAAATAGTTGTCGCGAGAGATGTTACTGACAGAATGCTCTGGGAAAAAACACTGAAACAGAAAAATGAGGAATTAAGAGCTGCAGAGGAAGAATTAAGAGCCTCCAACGAAGAATTAAGAGAAAATAATAATAAAATAAACCTGCAAAAAGAAGAACTTGAAATAGCAAAAGATAAAGCAGTAGAAAGTGATCGTTTAAAATCTGCTTTTCTGGCAAATATGAGTCATGAAATAAGAACACCTATGAACGGAATAATAGGTTTTTCACAGGTTCTTAGAGAAAAAGAATTCCCCAGGGAAAAACAAAATAAATTTCTGGATATTATTCATTCCCGAACCAGACATCTTTTGAATATTATTAATGATATTGTTGATATTTCAAAAATTGAAGCAGGCCAGATGAATTTACACCCACAAGAATTCTGTATAAATGATTTGTTGTCAGACCTGTACAGGGCTTATAAAACTGAAATAGCGAACAGCGGGAAAAAAGACTTGAACCTCGAATTAAAAAAGGCATTGAAGAAAGAAGAAAGTTATATAGAAATAGACTCTACCCGACTAAGACAAATTCTTGACAATTTATTGAGCAATGCTTTAAAATATACAGATAAAGGTATTATTGAATTTGGATATAAAAAGAAATCAGAAAATAAATTGCTTTTTTATGTAAAGGATACAGGTGTTGGAATCGGGACAGATGACCAAAGGCATATTTTTGAAAGATTCCGTCAGGCTGATGAATCAAGTACGAGAAAATATGAGGGAACCGGACTGGGGCTGACTATCTCCAAAAACCTTGTGGAATTGCTGGACGGTGAAATTTGGCTTGAGTCGCAAGAAGGAGAAGGCTCTGTTTTTTATTTTACAATTCCTTTTAAAAAACCAGAAAAATTTGAAATTTCAGAAAAATCTGATCAAAATCTGTACCCTAATTTTTATCATTGGAAGGGAAAAAGAATTTTAATAGTTGAAGATGATCCTGCCAGCCAGGAATTTATAAAAGAAATATTGGAACCAACTGCTGCTGAATTGATTTTTGCAGATACTGGTGAAGAAGCCTTTCAAAAAGTAATTAACTCAAATCATATCGACTTAATTTTAATGGATATTCGACTGCCGGGCGCCAGTGGTATAGAAATTACCCAAAAAATCAGAGAGAAAGATGAAGAAATAACCGTAATTGCACAAACGGCTCATGCTATGGGAGACGATCGTAAAAAATGCATTCAGGCAGGTGCCAATGATTATATTGCCAAACCCATCAGCATGAATGATCTCCTGACCATTATTGATAAGTATATTTAATTTCTGAAATTTTTTGTTTTTAGTTATAATTTTGATATGAAAAAAAATAATTTTTTTTAACCTCCTAAGTATTTATACTTATTTCAGCTTTAAAAGTATATTGGATTACGTATTTATACTTTCTCTATGCATATATAATTGTTTTTTAGAAAATTATATCCAACCATGTGTTTATTTATATTCTGATTAATACATTACTATCTTGTTTATTATCAGGTGTTTTTTCCAGCAATATGATATCTGATAAAAAATTTTTTTTAAAAAGTACTTAAAACAGATATACGGATAAGTTATTGACATATAGCTTTTTAAAATTTGGCTGCGTATTTTTACCTAAATCATATATTCGGGTAAAAATACTCTATTATCCGAAATTATACCACCCTAAATTCGTAATAAATATTTTTTATAACCATAAACACATTACAAAAAGCGGAGGTAAACATGGAACAAAAGAAACAGGCAACAAATTCTTACCTGACCTTTAAACTCGGAGAGGAGGAATTTGGCGCACACGTATCCCAGGTTTTAAATATCCTGGAGATGACAAAGATTACAGAAGTGCCAAAATCACCCGAATATATGAAAGGGGTGATAAACCTCCGGGGAATGGTACTTC
>CAYWSJ010000019.1:0-43598 GCA_964461045.1 uncultured Bacteroidales bacterium
AAAAGCGGTTGCAAATATAAGCTTCTTTTTTTATTTCCAAAAAAAATAATGAACTTTTTTCTCTATATAATTTCACTCACCACAAAAGTACTTCCTCCTACGTAGATCAGATCCTTCTGCCCAGCTGCTTTCCGGGCTTGCTGAAAAGCTTCTTTCACAGTACCAAAACTTTTACCGTGCAACCCTTTACTTAAAGCCTGCTTCTCTAGTTCATGCTCATCCAAAGCCCTGGGGATATCTGCTTTGGTAAAATAATATTCAGCATTTTTTGGCAATAAGGTAAGAATTTGATCCAGACTTTTATCGTTTACAAACCCCAACACAAAATGAACCTTATCAAAATTCATTTTTGAAATCTGTTCCATGTTAATTGATATCCCCTCCCGGTTGTGGGCAGTATCACATAGAACCAGAGGTTTCTCTCCCAAAACCTGCCACCTTCCGGAAAAACTTGTATTCTTTTTCACTTTAGACAAACCTTTCAGAACATGCTCCTGCTTCAGGTCAAAATCTTTCTCCCTTAACACATCAATTGTTTTTAAAACGGTTGCAAGATTTTTCCGCTGGTAAAATCCAAGCAGATCAGTTTTTATCTCAAATAAAAATTCTCCTTTCCCGGGTTCTCCCACCTTAAATCTTTTTTTCAACAAATCTCCGGTTTGCTGATCTTCCAACTTATAGAATTTATCTGCAAAGAATATCTCTGTTCCTATTTCCTTTGCTCTTTGTACAAACACTGGTTGCGTTTCCACCTGGCTTTCACCAACCACCACCGGAACATTATTTTTTATGACTCCTGCTTTCTCTTTAGCAATAGCAGATAATTCAGTCCCCAGGAAAGCCGTATGGTCCAGACCGATATTTGTTATTACCGACACTTCCGGCATAATAATATTGGTGGAATCGAGCCGGCCTCCCATGCCAACTTCCATTATTGCCACATCTATATTTTTATCGGCAAAATATTGAAATGCCAGGGCTACACTCATTTCGAAAAACGAAGGCTGAATCTCCTCAAAAAAGGCCTGGTGCTTTTCAACAAAACCGACCACGTAATCTTTATCTATCATCTCGCCATTAATACGGATTCTTTCCCTGTAATCTTTCAGGTGAGGGGAAGTATACAAACCTGTTTTATATCCTGCAGTCTGAAGCACAGACGCCAAAGCATGAGAAACAGAGCCTTTCCCATTAGTGCCAGCTACATGAATAGTTTTATATTTTTTATGCGGATGATTGAAATACTGATCCAGTTTCAGGGTTGTCTCCAGATCAGCCTTGTAAGCAGCCTTCCCTGTCCTCTGGTACATTGGGATCTGGTTGAACATCCATTGTATAATCTCATCGTATCTATTCATTCCCTACTCCCCATTGATTATAATAAATTCTTTCTTTTTTAAAACGGTCTGGCTGAGAAACCTCTTCTGCTGGCATACCCAGAGCTACCAATGCAAAAGGATGAATATGCCCGGGCAAATTCATTATTTGTTTTACTGCCTTTTTCCTTTCTTCCCTCGGATGAATACCTATCCAAACAGAACCCAGTCCAAAAGAATGAGCAGCAAGCAAAATATTCTGTGTAGCCGCTGCACAATCCACAGCCCAGTAACCCGGACCGTTATGCAACCTGTCATCCCCGCAGACCAGTATGGCAGCTGGGGCTTCCTCGAGCATCGAAGCATATGGGTGAACTTCCATAAGCTGATAATGAACAGCTTTTTCATCAATAACCATAAAATGCCACGGCTGTTTGTTAACTGCTGAGGGAGCATACATGCCTGCTTTAATTATTTGCTCCAGTTTCTCCCTGGAAATACTCTCATCACTATAGTTTCTAATACTTCGTCGTGTTAACAAACCTTCATATAAATTCATAATTACAGCATTTTTTTACACATGATTACGTTGAAAACTTTAAAGATAAATCTTCATGCAGCTAACTAAAAAATTACTACATTTAAATGCAAAAATAAATCGAATATGACCCAATCCAAAAAAATTTTTGTTATTGATACCAACGTAATTCTCCACGATTTTAATTGTATTTATAATTTCCAGGATAATGACATTGTATTACCCATTGTTGTGCTGGAAGAACTGGACCGATTAAAAAAAGGGAACGATATTATAAATTTCAATGCCAGGGAATTTACCCGCGAATTAAATGAAATAACCGGGGATAAGCTATTCAATGGAGGAATTGCGCTTGGAAAAGGATTGGGAAAACTTACCGTGGAAACAGGTAAACCTTTTTCCGACAAAATTACAGAATCATTTCCGGAACATACTCCTGACCACAGAATCCTGGCTATCACAGAGCACGTGAAGCTTAAAAATAAGAAATCTGATGTAATCCTTATTAGCAAAGACATTAATTTGCGACTGAAAGCAAAATCCCTCGGGATAAAAGCCCAGGATTACGAATCAGATAAAGTGGCCGATATAAAACCCCTGAGCAAAAATATTGAAGTCCTGGAGGGCATCAACAACGACCTGATTGACCGGCTATACCATGAAAATGAAGGAATTTCGGTGGATGAGTTCAAACTAGATCCTAAAGCCAACCAGTATTTTATCCTGAAAGGCAACAATTCAAGCGCCCTGGCACACTACGATCCGCATGACAAAACAATGAACCGGATCGAAAAGAAAAGGGTCTATGGAATTTCCCCAAGAAATGCTGAACAAACCTTCTCTATCGATGCCCTTACCAGGGAGAATCTGGATCTTGTGGCGCTTACAGGAAAAGCCGGAACCGGGAAAACACTCCTGGCACTGGCGGCTGCCCTTCACCAGGAAAAAAAATACCAGCAGATCCTCCTGGCAAGACCAATTGTACCCCTTGCAAACAGAGACCTGGGGTATCTTCCGGGTGACGTAAGCGAAAAAATTACCCCTTACATGACCCCGCTCTACGATAACCTGGCGGTAATTAAAAACCAGTACAAGGCAACCAGCAAAGAATACAAAAAAATTGAAGAGATGCACGAAAGCGAAAAGCTGGTCATTAGCCCCCTGGCATACATCAGAGGCAGAAGCCTCTCCAACGTATTCTTTATTGTGGATGAAGCCCAAAATCTTACTCCTCATGAGGTGAAAACAATTATTACACGGGCAGGAGAAGGTACAAAAATGATCTTTACTGGAGATATCCAGCAAATTGACTCCCCCTATCTCGACATGAAATCAAACGGCTTAAGCTACCTGACAGACAAAATGCTGGGTCAGGAGGTGTTTGGACATGTCAACCTTGTGAAAGGTGAACGTAGCTTTCTGGCTGAACTGGCCAGCGATTTGTTATAACTAAAATGACAACAATTATGAAAAATTATAAACAACTTTATATTGTAAGACACGGAAAATCCTCCTGGGAATATGATAATGTAGATGACATCGACAGACCCCTTAAAACACGGGGAATCAATGATGCCTACAAAATGGCCGAAAGACTGGATATTCGAAACAAATATCCACAGGAGATCTATTCAAGCCCTGCTACAAGAGCTATGCACACTTCTCTTATTTTTGCAAGAACCCTGAATTATCCATTAAGAAACTTACGCGTGGAAGATATCTTATACAACGGTTCACTCAAAGAAATAATGGATTTTATTAAATCAATAGATAATTCAATCACATCTGTTATGATCTTTGGTCATAACCCGAATTTTACAGACCTGGCCAACGAATTTTTAAAAGAACAGATTGATAACCTCCCAACTTCAGGAATTGCATCACTGAACTTTAAAGTAGAAAAATGGGAGGATATTAGCAGAAAAAATGCTTCTACTGAACTAGTGGATTATCCAAAGAAAAAATTTGAAAACTAAAATCAGGAAAATTGGAACTACTCAAATTTGCAGCGATTGACATAGGAACTAATGCGGTAAGACTACTGTTCTCAAATATTACCGAAAACAAGGAAAAAACAACCTTTAAAAAAGCATCTCTTGTAAGGGTTCCTATTCGGCTGGGATTTGATGTTTTTAATAATGGGTTCATCGATGAGGTAAAAAGGGAAAAACTCATAAGCACCATGCATGCCTTTCATCATTTAATCAATGTACATGATGTAATTGATTTCAGGGCCTGTGCAACCTCTGCAATGAGAGAAGCTTCAAATGGGGCTGAAATCGTAGATGCTGTAAGAAAAAAAACCGGAATTGATATTGAGATTATCAGTGGCAAAACAGAAGCGGAAATTATCTATTCAAACAGAATTGCAGACATGATCGACAATACCAAATCCTACCTTTACGTTGATGTGGGAGGTGGTAGTACAGAAATAACCCTTTTCTCTAAAGGACAAATAGAACTTTCTCATTCATTCAATATAGGAACAATCAGGTTAATCAAAGACCAGGTTAAACCCGGCGAGTACCAGAAAATGAGAGAAACCCTTCACGGACTTAAAAATAAATTCCCTTCACTTAAAATTATTGGATCAGGGGGTAATATCAATAAATTATTCAAACTCTCAGGAAAGAAACCAATGAAACCCCTGTCATACGAAAAATTAAAAGAAATATACGAAACCCTGCTATCATACCCAATCAATGACCGTATAAAAATCCTGGGAATGAACCCAGACAGGGCCGATGTTATCATTCCTGCAGCTCAAATCTACCTGAACATCATGAGCTGGTCTGATGCAAAAAAAATACTAGTGCCCAAATTCGGCGTTGCAGACGGTATTGTTCGGCAATTATACTACAATTTCAAAGAACATTCCGGTTAATATTTTTCTTATTATTTGCTTACCTTTGTGCACTGTTTAAAAAATAAGTTGCATTGAAAAAAGTTGCTTTTCATACACTGGGATGCAAATTGAATTTTGCTGAAACTTCAACCATTGCAAGGGAATTTACCGGGAATGGATACCAAAGGGTTAATTTCAGTGAAGTGGCTGACGTATATCTAATTAACACGTGCTCTGTAACAAAAAAAGCCGATAAGAAAAGCGAACAAGCTGTAAAAAAAGCAAGAAATATAAACCCCAATGCAACCATTATTGTTATGGGATGCTATGCCCAACTGGACCCTGAAAAACTGGCTTCAATCCATGGAGTTGACATGGTGCTTGGCCATCGCGAAAAATTCAATGTTTTTAAATATCTTGATGAAATTCAAACCCATAAAGAGAAGCCCGAAATACATACATGCAAACTTAATGAAATAAAAAATTACCATCATGCTTACTCTCAGGGCGACCGGACACGCTCTTTTCTAAAAATCCAGGACGGGTGCGACTACTTCTGCGCATACTGCACTATTCCACTGGCAAGAGGAAGAAGCCGCAACCAGGAAATTAAGGAAATAGTTAAGCAGGCAGAAGAAATTGCCGAAAGCGGAATTAAAGAAATTATCCTTACAGGTGTGAATATCGGAGATTTTGGGAAAACAACCAATGAATCGTTCCTCGACCTTCTTAAAGAACTAAATAAAGTTGAATCCATTCAAAGATACCGCATATCATCTATTGAGCCTGATCTGTTAACAGAAGAAATCATCAGCTTTATCGCCCAATCGGAAAAATTTCTTCCACATTTTCATATTCCGCTTCAATCAGGATGTAATGATATTCTCGATAAAATGAACCGGAAATATCACAGAGAACTGTTTAAAAATAAAGTTGATCAAATCAGAAAGAAAATTCCAGACGCTTTCATTGGAGTAGATGTTATTGTAGGATTTCCCGGCGAGGACAATGAGAAATTTAAAATTACTGAAAAATTTCTGCAGGAAATTGATGCTTCATATTATCATGTTTTTCCTTTCTCAGAAAGACCTAATACCAAGGCAGCAAAAATGAACAATAAAATACCGGGCGATGTTATCAGGCAAAGAGCACAGATTATTCAGAAAATGGCTGAAGAGAAACAACATGAATTTTATAAGAAACACATAAACGAAATCCGCCCTGTTCTTTTTGAGCATTATAACAAAAATGGTGAAATGTTTGGCTTTACAGATAACTACATTAAGGTTGAAACCAGGTACAACGAAAACCTGGCTGAAACAATAAAAAATGCGAAACTCGTTCAAATTAATAATAATGGTAATGTTGAAATAAAGTTCTGAAATAGAAGAACCCGGCCCGACTCTTTTAAAATTAGTTTTTATTACACTGCTGAATAAACAATTCTCAAATTAAGAAGAAAAATATTATGAACCTGGAAAAAATATCATCACAAGTAAAGAAGCTATCTATACAAGTAGGAGACTATATCCTGGAAGAAAGAAATAAACTTACTTCAGATAAAGTGCAGACAAAAGGCTTTCATGATTTTGTAACCTATGTGGATAAAAATTCAGAAAAAAAACTTGTAGCAGGCCTTGCTGAAATACTCCCTGAAGCAGGTTTCCTTGTGGAAGAAGAAACTGCAGGTGAGAACAGCAATGAATATACATGGATTGTTGATCCGCTGGACGGAACCACCAATTACATCCATAACATTACACCTTTTGCAATAAGCATTGCATTGAGCAAAAAAGGGAAAATAATATACGGAATGGTTTATGAATTAGGGCAAAAAGAAATTTTTGAAGCCCTTGAAAACAAAAAACCAACCCTGAACGGAAAAATCATAAAGGTATCCGACACGACAAGTATCCAGGAAAGCATTATTGCAACCGGGTTTCCTTACAATGATTTTTCTATACTGGATTCTTACCTTCAATCATTACAGTTTTTTATGAAAAACACACATGGAATCAGACGACTTGGATCTGCAGCTACCGACTTAGCTTATACGGCCTGCGGAAGATTCGAGGGTTTTTATGAATACAGCCTGAAACCATGGGACGTGGCAGCCGGATCTTTTATCTTACAACAGGCAGGTGGTAAAGTTTCAGACTTTCAGGGTGGTGATAATTATATTCACGGACAAAGAATTGTAGCTGCTAATAAACATGTTTTCAATGAATTCCTTGATATTATTAAAAAATATGTTAAAGACAATAAATAATTCTGCCTGAAATGAAAAAGGTTCTCTATCTGATTTTTGAAGTGTTTTGCAGAGGATTAAGCATCTTACCCAAAAGAATAATTTACATTGTTGCTGATTTCCTCTTCTTAATGGGTTATTATCTTGTTGGCTACAGAAAAAAAGTTGTCTTGAAAAACCTCTGCAACTCCTTCCCTGAAAAATCAAAAAAAGAAATAAATAAGATCGCCAAAAAATTTTACAGACATCTTGCCGATGTGATGATTGAAAACATCGCAATACTCTACATGAAACCATCCAGGGTCGACAAATTTGTGGTTTTTAAAAATATAAACTTAATTGAAGATTATTACAAACAAAACAGAAACATTACAACAATGGTCGGACATTATGGGAACTGGGAATTTCTCCCAACCATTGGCCCGAAAATATCCCATAAAACGCTAAGTGTTTACCGGCCGCTTACCAACAAATATTTCGACCGCATCACTTATCAAATGAGACAACGCTTCCAATCTATTCCAGTCTCAATACGTGACAGCTATAAAAAAATACTTGAACTGGAGAAAAAAAGAATTTTGTATTCTGTAGGTCTCCTGGCAGATCAATCGCCTCCCAAAAAATACACGAACTACTGGACACATTTTCTTAACCAGGAAACTCCTTTTATACAGGGCCCTGAAAAAATAGCCAGGAAATTTAATCATGTTGTTGTATTTGCTGCTGTAAGAAAGAAAAAAAGAGGCCTGTACCAAATAGAATTCCAGGTACTCTTTGAGAATGCCAAAGATACTGCCCATGGAGAGGTAACAGAAGCCTATTCAAAAGCCCTGGAAAAAATAATTCAGGAAAAACCAGAACTTTGGTTATGGTCTCATAAAAGATGGAAGTATACTAAAAACGGACAAAAATTATAATCCCTTTCACTTAAACTTGATTTTTACTTATAATCTATAAGCCTGGCAGTTGTTTATATAATTTTGAAAAGAATCCTTTTCCATTTCCTAAATTGCAATACCCTGGTCTGATCTATTGTAAACATTCTTACAAAAAGTCTCCAGCGGAATTAATAAGATTTTTTCATAAGATACCATGCGTTCTGAAATAAATTTAGATTTCTGTGCCGCATAAATAAAATTTTCTGAGAAATCTCAGGAAGCAGCGGGGGTGGTGAATAAAATTCTGTCTGACAACGCCTGAGCGTGCGAAGGCGAGGGAGTTAATTTTATTCGTGGATGGGGATTCCTTAGATTTCTAAAAAATTTTATTCAGGCGGTGACCTTTTTGCTTCTTTTTGTGTGGAAGACAAAAAGAAGGAATTGCTCCAACTTCTAAAACCTTATAAAAACTTTTTTAAAAACACACAATATAAAAAACAAAAGATAGAAATATAATAAAACCAGGCAAAATACATAATTTCTTTCACTTAATCCCAATTATTACTTACAATCTGTAAGTTGGGCAACCCATATTTTTTTTTAAATTTGAAGAGCACAACTTTTTTAAATAAAAAACAGGAGGACTACATATGATAAGTGACTTACAATCAGTTTTTTCAACAAGCGCACAAAACATGAAGCGCTCAGCAATACGCGAAATACTAAAACTTACGCAAAAGCCTGACGTAATTTCTTTTGGAGGAGGGCTGCCATCTGCGGATTCATTCCCGGTGGAGGAATTAAAAGATATCGTTAACGAAATTCTTGACACTGACGGACCAGGGGCTTTACAGTACAGTGCAACCGAAGGAATCCCCGAACTTAAAGAGATTTTAACTGAAAGATATAAAAAAGAAGGACTTGATATAACTACAGATAATGTAGGAATCATTACTTCTTCTCAACAGGGCTTGTACATCCTGGGAAAAATATTTCTGGACCCGGGCGATAAAGTTATTTGTGGGTTGCCTTCATACCTGGGTGGCATAAGTGCATTCAGCACGTTCGGAGCCGACCTGCAGGGAATTAAATTCGACAAAGGAGGTATGAGAGAAGACCTGCTGGAAGAAAAACTGAAAGAATTAAAAGAGAACGGTGAAAAACCAAAGTTTATATACATCATACCTGATTTTCAGAATCCGGCAGGCATCACCATGCCGGAAAAACGCAGAAAGGCAATCATTGAGATAGCCAGAAAATATGATGTAATGATAGTAGAGGACAGCCCATATCGTGAAATACGTTTCGAAGGAGAACCCCAGAAGACTCTTTACGAGCTGGACAACACCGGACAGGTAATCACACTTGGAACATTTTCAAAGACATTTGCCCCGGGATTCCGCCTTGGATTTGTAATAGCTCATCCTGAAATTATTGATAAAATGGTAATTGCCAAACAATCTATTGATCTTTGTACACCAACTTTCACACAAAAAATTGCAGCCAAATATATAAGCAAAGGATTGTTTGATAAAAACCTTAAAAATACAATTGCTCAATACAAAAGTAAAAGAGACAACATGTTAAAAGCATTCAGGGAATATATGCCCGAAGGTGTAACATGGACTGAACCTGAGGGTGGCCTTTTCCTTTTCATGACTTTACCCGAACACATGGATGCACAGGAACTCTTTTATAAAGCAATTGAAAAAAATGTAGCCTTCGTAATGGGCAGTGTTTTCCACTGCGATGATACCGGCAAAAATACCATGAGAATCAATTTCTCATTTATGTCTGAAGAAAAGTCAACCGAAGGGGTCAAAAGGCTCGCTGAAGCAATTAAAGAACAGATATAAAAACTATTAAACCCGCATACCCTGCGGGTTTTTCTATATTTTATAAATCCTCCCGAAAGACAAATAATAAAAAATAAGCTTATTTAAGTTTCCCAATATCAACAATTTTTGAACTAATCCGTTTCAAATCTTAATTTTTATTTTTTACATTTGTTAATGTGTAAAATTTTCAGGGTATGAAAAAAACTTTTCTAATAACTTTCGCATTAACTTTTCTTTGTCTGTCGGCTTCTTCGCAAAACAAACGAGAGCTAAAACGTACTTTTGTAGACGCAGAATACAGGCTGCTATATGAAGAATACCGAGAAGCGCTGCCTCTTTTCCTGGAATTATATGAATCAGGTGAGAAAACACCAAATATCAATTACCGAATAGGACAGTGTTATCTGCATATTGACGGAGAAAAAAACAAAGCAAAAAAATATCTTGAAAAAGCTACAGCCAATTTAACCAACAAATATGAAGTCGGATATTTCGAAGAAAAAAAAGCCCCGATAAAAGCGCTTTATTATTTAGGAATTGCATACAGAATAGATAACCAGATAAAAAAAGCCATTGAAACATTTGAATCTTACAAAGAAAAACTTTCCGACGATCAAAAGAAAGAACTTCATCTTGTAAATGCTCAGATTGAAGCCTGTGAAACAGCACTTAAACTAAGAAAAACACCAACAAATATTTTAGAACAAAACCTGGGGAAAAGGATCAATTCATCTTTTTCAAATACAAACGCTGTGGTTTCAGGTGATGAACAAAGAATGGTTTTCGTAAGTGAACTTCAATTTTACGATGCCATCTTCTATTCCGAAAAAAGAGGCAAGAAATGGAGTACCCCCAGAAATATTTCACTTGATTTTGAATCAGAACGTCCTTTAAAACCAGTACATCTCTCTTACGATGGTACAATCCTTTACCTGGTAAGAAACGACAACAACGATTATAATATTTACATCAGCAAATTTAAAAAGAACCAATGGACTCCTATTGAGCCCTTTAGCGAGAATATTAATTCTGATGCTTTCGAAATGCATGCCTCAACCTCAAAAGATGGAAACATACTCTATTTTACCAGCAACAGAGAAGGCGGATATGGCGGTTTCGATATTTACAGATCAATTAAAGATGAAAATGGTGTATGGCAAAAGCCTGTTAACCTCGGAGAAAAAATCAATACCCCTTTTGATGAGGCCACCCCCTTCATTACTGAAAACAGGGAGAAACTTTATTTTAGCAGTAAAGGGCATTCGAATATGGGAGGATTTGATATATTTTATTCAGAAAACAATAATGGAAACTGGAGCAAACCGGTAAACATGGGATTTCCAATAAACACAACTGATAATGATATTTTCTTCTTTCCGCTAAATAATGGGAATATTGCTTATTACAGCAAAGTAAAAGAAACCGGTTATGGCAAAAAAGATATCTACCGCGTGAACCTTTATGAAAGAGAAAACATTCCTAAAGAAGAAAAAAAATTAGAAACAACTGATTCAAATAATAAATAAAATGAAAAACAACATAACCAATAACCTTCTCAATAAAGAAATTATATTCAGATGGTTAAAACCTCTCCTGCCCTTATTTTTTATAATTATTGCCTCGTCGGGCCATACTCAACAACCTACTTATAAATTACAGGAACTTTTCATGGATGCAGAAACCTGGTTCTATTTCCAGGATTATAAAAACTCTCTTCCCCTATATAAAAGAGTACATGAAGCCTATCCTGAAAATTATAATGTAAACTATAAAATTGGCTTTTGTTATCTGAATATTGAAGGCCAAAAAGAAAAAGCCATCCCTTATTTAAAAAAAGCAGCAGAAAATACTACCTTCAATTATAACAGGGAAGCTTTTTATGAAAAAGAAGCTCCCGTTGATGCCCTCTTCTATCTGGCTAATGCCTACCTTATAAACAACCAGTTCAACAAAGCCCTGGAATACTACAATGCTTTTGAGAAAAAAATAGAAAACAACAGGGGTCTCTTCTCCAGAAGAAATAGTTATGATAAAGAGTACTTACTTAAACAAAAAGAAGCATGCCGGAATGCAAAAAAATTAATGAGCGAACCAGTTAATTTTACAGCTAAAAAACTCGGGATTTCTGTAAACACGCCTATGTATGAATACAACCCGGTAATCTCAGGCGATCAAAAGACTCTTATCTATACTTCCGAAAGAAAATTCTATACCGGAGTATTCATGGTGAAAAAAGAAAATGGAAAATGGGGACCACCTGTCAACTTATTACCACAATTAGGAATTGACGGAGATTGCGAAACAACCTCCTTGTCCTATAACGGGAAAGAACTTTACCTTTACCGGGAAGATGAACTGGATGGGAACCTTTATGTTAGCTATTACGAAAACGGCGAATGGAGCAACATACAAAAACTCGGTGAAAATATAAATACCAAATACTGGGAAAGCCATGCAACCATTTCTGCTGACGGAGAAAAATTATATTTTGTAAGCAACAGAGAAGGTGGAATCGGAGACCTGGATATATATGTTTCAGAACGTCTGCCAAATGGAAAATGGGGAGAGGCAAAAAATATAGGGACACCCATTAATACTCAGTGGAGAGAAGATACTCCTTTCCTAACCCAGGACGGAAATACAATGTTTTTTAGTTCAGAAGGACATTACAATATGGGTGGATTCGATATTTTTGTGGTGCATAAAACTGAAGATGGCTGGACCCAGCCGCAAAATATCGGGTATCCTATTAATACCACAGATGACGACAAATTTTTTGTGCCCTTAAACAACGGTGAGGAGGCTTACTACGCAAACTTTAACAAAACAGCTGCCGGACAAAAAGATATTTTTAAATATACCTTGAAAGACCTGGAAACAATTGATTTTATTGACATTGAAGGAATATTCACATACGAATCTGATAAAAAGGATAAAAAAAAGATCACTCAAATAAATGTCATCAACACAGAAACAAATGATACTATAGCCAAATTAGACCCGGAAAAACAATCAAAATTTTTCAGTTACCAAAAAATAGATGGAAAAAACCATTTAGTTTATCAAACCCCTGCCTTAAAAAATAACGAACAATATTTTATTTCTCAGGATTTTGGGATAAGAAAAAAGACAGCACAAAAATTACCGGACGAAAAGGTTGAAGAAAAAAAAGAGGAAAAAGAAAAAATTCAACCAACTATAAACCTTGACAATAAAATCTTTAAAGCTACATCGGTAAATGAGAACATCAAGATAAAACTACAACTAAAAGACGGAAACAAACTAATAGTTAACACATTCCAAAACGACAAATTAATTAATACAGAAGAATTTCCGGTTAAAGAAGAAGAATTTATTTACGAATACCAGCCAACAGGAAAAGAAACTAAAATTAAATTCAGCCTGGTAGATGAAAATAATAACAAACAAACAAGAGATATTTCAATACTTCCTGGAAAAACAGAAACAAAAACTGAAGAAAAAGAGCCACAGCTGGATGTTGCCAGCAGATCATACTCGCTTGCCTCAGGAAAGAAAAAAGTTACCATTAAACTGAATGTGGAAAAAAACTCCAAACTCTATGTTTCTACTTTTATTGACGACAAACTAATTGATGAAGAAGAATTTGACATTAAGCAAGAAACATTCACCTATGAAGTTGAACCCAAAAAAGAGAAAAGTAAAATCAATTTTAAACTGGTAGATAAAAATAACAATGTCAGAAATAAAGAAGTAATTATTTCACACAAACCTATTGACAAAAATTTAGAAGAATTACTGACAAAAATAGATAAAACAAATAATACTCCTGTTAAAAATAGAATTAAGCAAATTCAGAAAAAAACAACATCCTCTGAAGATTTTATTAAAGAAATGTTTAAGGAGAGTAAAGACCCTTCAATACCAAAAGAAACCCTTAAAACATTCCTTTATGCCAGTGTTTTATTTGCACCTCATTCGCTTGAGGAATTTCACATGGAATTACTTGATCTGAGCGGCAAAACACCAATAAATGATTATTTAAAATCAATTTCAGCCAAGGATTATAATTCTAAAAATGATTATCTAAGTAATTTGATCAGGGCAACCCAAAAAAACAATTTTACTGTTTCAGATATACAAAAGTTGCTCTATAATTACCTGGCAACTCAATATTCTGCAGATGAACTCGCCAACTTAATAACTAATTTTGCAAACATTAACCTTTCTTCCGTCTTTAAAGACCTGCAAACCAAAACCTCTGATATAGTAAGTGTTGAAGACCTGTTAAAATATTTAAAACAGAATGATACTCCGCATAACAGAAAAATACTGGCATACATAATGGCTGTTGAACTCACAGAAATTAAAATAGAATCAGAAGAGAAAAAAGAAGATAAAGAAGATAAACAAGTGGACAGAAATCTCTTGTGGTGGATCGCTGGTGCAGCTATAATACTGATATTATTGATGATTATTGTGTCTGGAAGAAGAAAAAGAAAGAAAAATAATTAATTTATTTTATTAAATATATTTATTAAATTTGAATGATATTCATCACTAATTCTATGAAAAAATTTTTCCTGACAATTTTAATCCTGACAACCGGCTTGTGCAGCTTTGCACAAAATGAAAAAAGTGCTGAAGAAACTTTCCTGGATGCGGAATATTACAGGCTTTATGAAGAATATGAAGAAGCCCTACCGCTCTATCAGCAACTTATTAATGATGGGTATGACAACGCTCACATTAATTACAGAATCGGAGAATGCCTGCTGGAAATTCCAGGGAAGAAAGACAATTCATTATCATACCTGAAAAAAGCTGTTAAAAACATAAATAGAAAATTCAAGGAAGGTTCTTTTAAAGAAAAAGGAGCCCCGGTTTATGCTATTTTCTATCTTGGAAAAGCCTACCAGGTAAATGATGAACTGGATAAAGCCCTGGAAACATACGAAACCTTTAAAAATAAATTGGGAGAAAAAAGAGATGAGTACAATATGGACTTTGTTAACAAACAGATAGAATCCTGTAAAACTGCCCAGGAATTAATGGAAAACCCAATCAACATTAAGCAGGAAAACCTGGGGCAGATTATTAACAATCCGTATGCAAATATAAAACCCGTTGTAAATAATGATGAATCGAAAATTGTATTCACCTCAAAACTTAAGTTTTACGATGCAGTATTTATGGCTGAAAAAAAAGACGGTCAATGGGGTCCTCCTAAAAATCTTACGCCACAAATAAAAAGTGAAGGCAATTTATACAATACGTCACTTGACAAGGACGGGAATAAAATGCTCTTGTTTAAAGCAAATCCATATAATGGAGACATATACATGAGTAAAATGGAAGAAAATAAGTGGAATGAACCTCAAAAACTGAATAAAAATATAAACAGCAGATTCTGGGAAACTCACGCATGCTTTTGCCAGGATGAAAACAAAATATACTTTACCTCAAATAGAAGAGGGGGGCTTGGGGGACTGGATATTTACGTTTCATCATACGACCATGAAAATAAAGAATGGGGAAAACCCAAAAACCTTGGAGCACAAATAAATACACCTTACAACGAAGAGACTCCTTTCCTCTCAAATGACGGAAAAAGAATATATTTTAGCTCACAAGGACATAAAGGAATGGGAGGATTCGATATCTTTTATTCCGATAAAGTCGATGGCAAATGGACAAAACCTGTGAATATAGGTTATCCGATTAACACTACTGATGATGATCTGTTCTTTTGTCCTGTCGATAACGGTAATGCAGGTTATATGGCAAAATACACAAAAGACGGGTATGGTCAAAAAGATATTGTAAGGATTGAAATCTTCTCAAAAGAAAATCCAAGAAACATCAGCCTTCAGGGTTCTATCAACTTAGACGACCCTAAAAAAAAAATCTCAAATCCCCGGAAAATAAAAGTAATCCTTGATTCTTTAAAAGGAGATACAATTAATGTATTTCACCCCGACTCTAACATGGAGTATCAGACTAACATTCTACCAGGGAATTATAAGATTACATTCAGGAGTGAAAATTTTAAAACACTTAAAAAAGAAATTAATATTGGCTGGGATTATCCACACAGCAAATATGAATTAAATGCTCTGCTAATTCCCAAAAAAGAACCTGTTCATTTTATCACCATAAGAAATATTTTCTTCGATTTTGATAAAGCATCCTTAAAACCAAAAGAGAAAGAAAAAATCGATACCGTCGTAAATTTAATGAAGCAACATCCGCAATTAACAGTAGAAATAATCGGACATACTGATTCTAAAGGTTCAAAAAAGTACAATCAAAAACTTTCTGAGAAAAGATCAGAAGCAGTTGCAGAATATCTGAAAAATAAATCAATCAGTAAGAAAAGAATTACTACAAAAGGCAAAGGTGAAAAGTATCCCATTGCCCTGAATGTATACAACAATGGAAAAGATTGCCCTAAAGGAAGAAAATATAACAGAAGAGCTGAAATAAAGCCCATAACTAAAGAGAAGAACTATATTGTAAATAAAAAAGTTAACATTCCTAATGAATTAATAAAAAGGGGAGCTGTAACATACAGCATACTCATAAAAGAAAGCAACAAAAAAATAAATCAAGACCAGTTCAATAAATACAAAATCCTTAAAAAGTACAATATTCGTGAATATCATAATGGAAAATATTTTTACGTCCTTGGTGAATTTTCTTCACAAGCTGAAGCAATAGACATTTACAAAAAAATAATTAATGCAAAATTCTTCGAAACGCGTATTGTATCTAACTATCAATTGGAGGATCTTCTGGAACTTAACCAGAAATAAAATGAACAAGCTTAAATCAAACCCCTTGGAAATTCTTGAAGGAAAAAATATTAAACTCCGCGCTGTTGAACCAGAGGATGCAGACTTAATTTACAAATGGGAAAATGATTCCTCCATTTGGCATGCAAGTAATACGATAGAGCCATTCTCATTCCATATCATTAAAAAATATGCAGAAAATGCTCACCTTGACCTTTTTCAGGCAAAACAACTCAGGTTAATGATTGATATTCAGCAGGATAAAAAGACCAAAACAGTTGGAAGCATTGACCTTTTTAATTACGATCCTATGCACCAGCGTGCAGGAGTAGGTATTCTGGTTCATGCTAATGAAGACAGAAAGAAAGGGTATGCAGGAGATGCCCTACAAACACTTATCAGCTATGCTTTTGGTGTTTTAATGCTGCATCAACTCTATTGCAACATCGATGAAGATAATGAAGCAAGCCTTACACTTTTTAAGAAATATGGATTTAAAATTACAGGGAAAAAACATGACTGGATAAGAACATCGCTGGGCTATAAAAATGAATACTTCCTTCAGCTAATAAACTCAAAACTTACCTGATCTATCCCGGCAAGTCATCATATGCAGGGATATGGTTCAAAAATGTGGCACTCCTTTCTGCAAAATCATAATAATTGCAATAATGGTTTATACCATTTGTAACTATAAGGTAATTAACCCTGAAATGATTATTATAACGGCTAATCTGGTCAAAATGAGCCTGCCTGACAGGTACTTCCGGAGCCTTGCATTCAACGATTAATACCGGATCTCCTTTCCTGTTGAAAACTGCAATATCAGCACGAAAACTTATTTGCTTCACTTTAAGATAATGCTCTACACTCATCAAACTTTGAGGATATCCTTTTTCTTCTGACAGGTATTGTATAAAATTCTGTCTCACCCACTCCTCAGGTGTCAACAAAATAAACTTCCCCCTTATAGAATCAAATATGTATTTTTTTTGTTCCTTTGACTTTATTTTAAAAGAATAAGTTGGTAAATTTAACTCTTTCATCTTTTATTTGTTTCTCAATAGAAACAGCTAAAATACACAAAAATTTCAGGAACTATGACAACAAAGCAAGATATTGTAAAAGATTGGTTGCCAAGATACACAGGCAACTCTCTGGAGAATTTCGGTGAATACATTTTATTAACCAATTTTAATAATTACCTTGAACTTTTTGCGCAGTGGCATAATACAGAAATTATAGATCCACATGCCCAAATGCCCTGTGTTACAGCCGACGGAATAACCATGATCAATTTTGGAATGGGCAGTGCCAATGCAGCAACAATCATGGATCTTCTGAGCATTATTGAACCAAAGGCAGCACTATTCCTTGGAAAGTGTGGTGGTCTTAAGAAAAAAAATAAGGTGGGCGATTTTATTCTTCCAATTGCTGCAATCAGAAGTGAAGGAACATCAGACGACTATCTGCCACCGGAAGTACCTGCTCTCCCTGCCTTTAACCTGCAGAGAGCGGTTTCAAGCTCCATAAGGGATTATGGACATGATTACTATACAGGTACAGTTTTTACAACAAACAAAAGAGTATGGGAATACGATGAACGTTTCAAAAAATACCTTCGTAAAACCAGATCTATGGCCATAGACATGGAAAGCGCCACTGTTTTTATTGTGGGTTTTGCCAATGAAATCCCCTCCGGGGCCCTGCTCTTGGTTACAGATCAACCTATGATCTCAACCGGAATAAAAACACAAAAAAGCGACAAATTAGTTACACACAAGTATGTAGAACATCATATCAAAATTGGAATCAAATCCCTTAAGGAAATAATTCATAATGGCCGATCAGTAAAACATTTAAGATTTAGTTAAACAGCATGAATTACCAGCAAATAATCTCGGATCTTCAAAAGAAAATCTATAAACCCATCTATTTCCTGGATGGAGAGGAACCTTATTTTATCGATAAAATTTCCCAATATATCCAGGACCATGTGTTAAATGAATCTGAAAAATCTTTTAATCAGACAATTTTATATGGTAAAGACACTACTGCAGAAACAATAATTAGTGCAGCAAGAAGATTCCCAATGATGGGCAATAACCAGGTAGTGATTGTAAAAGAAGCTCAAAATTTAAAAGATTTTAATAATCTGGAACCCTATATTGACAAACCCCAAAAATCAACCATCCTTGTAATATGCTATAAATACAAAAAGCTTGATAAAAGAACCAAGCTTTATAAAAAACTAAACAGTAAAAATAATACCGGTACTGTATATTTTACCTCCGCCAAAATACCAGAATATAAAATACCCGAATGGATCGGAAAATACATGGAAAGCAAAGGGAAGAAGGTAACACCTGAAGCTTCTATGCTTATTACAGAATACCTGGGAAATGATCTGAATAAAGTTTCACACGAACTAAACAAATTGTTGATCTCTTTACCTGAAGATGTAAAAACAATTACCCCAAAAGATATCGAAAAAAATATTGGCATAAGTAAAGATTACAATCCTTTTGAACTTAACAATGCCCTGGCAGAAAAGAATGTAGTTAAAGCAAACAGAATTATCCAGCATTTTGGAAAAAACCCAAATGAAACACCTATGCCCATGGTTATTGGTTCACTCTACTACTTTTTTAGCAAGCTGCTGGGATATCACCTCATCGACAAATCAGACCAGAGAAATATTCAGGCTAAACTCAAGATTTACAGAGGTATGAATAATATGCTTAAGAAAGCTTCTAAAAAATATTCCCTTAAAAAAACAGCAGTCATCATCGGATATCTTAGGGAATATGACCTAAAATCAAAAGGTCTTAATAACGTGGGAGCCAACGATGAAGAATTAATGAAAGAAATGATTTTCAAAATACTACACTAAAAAATGACTTCAATCTTAAATATTATTTCACCAAATATATTCCTGCAGGGAATTACCAGCCAGAGCCTTACTGTAACCCTTGCCATTATTATTATAACTGCCCTGGTATCTATTGCGGCATTTAATAACCAAACCCTGATGTACAGGCTTAATCTAAACCCATACATGGTGGTACACAGAAATCAATGGTACAGGGTATTATCTCATGGGTTCGTCCATGCAGACTGGATTCACCTGTTTGTAAACATGTTTGTCTTGTTCTCTTTTGGCAGAGCAGTAGAAAGATATTTTCAGGTAGCTGAATATGAAGGTTTCTTAACAAATCCGATCTTGCACTTTTTACTGATTTATTTTTTGGGGATGTTCATTTCAACTGTGGTAACAGTGGGCAAACACAAGGATAATTACCAATACAATGCAGTTGGAGCTTCAGGAGCAGTTTCTGCTATTGTATTTGCCAGCATATTCTTCAACCCAACAAGTACTTTGCTGCTTTTTGCTGTCATCCCGATGCCGGCATTTGTTTTTGGAATTCTTTTCTTGGCATATTCACAATACATGCAGCGAAGAGGAGGTGACAATGTAAACCATAATGCACACTTCATTGGAGCAGTCTTTGGCTTTATTTATCCTCTCTTGATAAATCCGGAAATGATAAAAATTTATTTTCTCAACCAACTTTTTTAAGAATATGGGAAAATTTGTTAATCTGAACGGTGAATATCTTTTATCCGAAAATCCTGTTATCAACCACAATAACAGGGCTTTTCTCTACGGCGATGCTCTGTTTGAAACCATGCATGCAAATGGAACAAGAGTTCAGTTTTTTAAAGATCATCTATCAAGATTGATGCACGGCCTGGAACTGCTCAAAATGAAAACTCCTTCTTGTATTGAATACCAAACGCTTGAAAAAGAAATTGAAAAGCTTCTCAGAAAAAACAAGCATCTGAAAGGAGCACGGGTCCGACTGACAGTTTTCAGAAATGAAGGTGGGAAATATACCCCTGCCACAAACCAAACTTCATACCTCATTGATAGCGAAAAACTTGACAGCTATTTTTATCAGCTTAACGAGAAGGGATTATTGACTGATTTTTACACAGATATTAAAAAACCAATAAATTTCCTTTCTGGGCTAAAGACTACAAACGATCTCTTGTATACACTTGCAGGCATTTTTATGACTGAAAATAACCTTGATGAGTGCATCCTGGTTAATCAAAGAAATGAAATTACGGAAGCAATAAGTTCAAATATTTTCACTGTTAAAGGAAAAATAATAAAAACGCCACCATTAAAATCAGGATGCCTGAACGGAATCATGAGAAAAAAGATCCTTGACCTGGCACTGAAAAACGGATTTAAAATTTCAGCAGACAAACCTGTCCTCCCGGAAGATCTTCTGGAAGCCGATGAAATTTTTCTCACAAATGCTGTTAAAGGAATTCAATGGGTTGGTGGAATTCAACACAAAAGATTTTATAAAACAACCGCGAAACAATTAATAAAATCTCTAAATGAACTGGCAGAAATAGATTAGTTCATCGCCGGGTTTTCAGGACAATTAATCCATATCCTGTATTGAGAACCCAATTCAAGTAAAATCTCTTTCCAGAGATTAGTATCCGGTCTCATAATTTTATTCCCTTCAACTTCTGATACAAGCCAGGCATTACTTTCAATTTCCTCGTCGAGCTGATTGGGACTCCAGCCGCTATATCCAAGAAAAAAACGTATCTGATCGGATGAAATCAATCCTTCTCTGATTAGTTCCTTAACTTTATCAAAATCTCCGCCCCAGTATATATCATCCTTCACATGCATGGAATCGGGAATTAATTCTCCAACAGTATGAATGTAATGAATTGTATCCTTACTTACCGGGCCTCCTACATAGATTGTAGTGTTAAAATCAGGAAAATCGCTAATTACATCTTTAATATTCATGTTTATTGGTTTGTTTAACACAAAACCAACAGAACCCTCTTTGGTATATTCTGTAATAAAAACAACAGAACGTTTAAAGTAAGAGTCATTCAAAAGGGGTTCCGATATCAAAATTCGCCCTTTCCTCGGAGCCAGATTATCTTCTTCTACTTTAAAAAAATCGTAGTCTAACTGCATAAAATATTGATTTATATAAGCAAATTAACATTTTTTTTCTTCAATTCAAAAAAAATAATTTTTAAATAATGTTAAAAGGAATAAAACTTCCCTGAAATTCTAAATTTTTTGATTACATTCGTTCCCATGCTCTTAACAGAATAAAATATAACATGAAAGATAGAATCTACTCTAAAAAACTGATCCTTTTATTTTTCATCCTGCTTATTCCCATTTCTGCAATCTTTTCTGCTGATAAAAACGATAAAAACTTACTGGAAGTTGAGCATACAAATATTATTATTAAAAACATTGATCATAAATTCCAGTTGATTTTTAAGGACAGGCAATTTATCAATGAGCATGAAGGCAAAGAAATTTCCATAAGAGTGAATGGCAAACCAATAGAAGTTAAAGTTAAAAGAGGGAAAGCTGTCTTTCACCATAAATTTAAAGAGGAAACAGATCTCTTTATAGAATTCCACGATTTTAAGTACGAAAAGCATGTTGACCCAATACCTTTATGGTTTTCTATCATTCCTCCCCTTGTGGCCATTCTTTTTGCCCTGCTTTTTAAAGAAGTCTTCTCTGCACTGTTTATAGGAATTTTAATAGGAACAACTACCATCTATTTTCATCAGGGTATAGGATTCTTTTCTTCGATTTTTAAAGGAATCTTTGCCATTCCTGAAACATACATACTCGATTCTGTCGGAGATACAGAACACCTTTCAATTATAGTATTCTCCATGCTCATCGGGGGAATGGTCAGTATCATCACTAAAAATGGCGGAATGAAAGGAGTGGTAAACATCCTCTCGCGTTTTGCCAAGAGTGCACGCTCAGGACAATTTGTTACCTGGCTGCTGGGTATCGCCATATTTTTTGATGATTATGCCAACACGCTTGTTGTTGGGAATACGATGAGGCCAGTAACAGACCGACTGAAGATTTCCCGCGAAAAGCTGGCTTATATTGTCGACTCAACAGCCGCGCCCATTGCTGCTATTGCTTTTGTAACAACATGGATTGGAGCCGAATTGAGTTACATACAAGATGGAATTAATACCATCGGTCTGAACCAAAGTGCATACAACGTATTCATTAACTCGCTGGCTTATTCATTCTACCCCATTTTTGCGCTAATTTTTATTCTTATTTTAACTTACAAAGGTGTCGATTTTGGTCCGATGTATACTGCTGAACACAGAGCCAGGATTAGCAAAGAAAATAAGGGTGAACAGGAAAAAGAGACTAAAGATTTCAAAGAGGTAGAAATACCCAAACACATTAGACCCAAAGCATTTAATGCGGTGATCCCTGTTGCAGTGGTTATCTTCGGAACATTTATCGGACTCCTTTATACCGGCTGGGACCCAACAATATGGAGCAATGAAGAACTCGCTTTTTCCAAGAAGCTTTCAATCATCATAGGAAATTCCGACTCATTTAAGGCTTTGCTTTGGTCATCTATTTCAGGAGTTATTGTTGCGCTTCTGCTTACTGTCTTTCAGAGAATTCTGAACCTAAAAGATACTGTCGAAAGCGTGATAAATGGATTTAAAACCATGCTCACTGCCATTGTTATCCTGGTATTGGCATGGTCGATTGCCTTACTGACAAAACATTTACATACTGCAGACTTTATTTCACAAAGCCTTATAAGCATAAACCTGACTCCTCACCTAATTCCAACACTAACCTTTATACTGGCGGCATTGGTGGCCTTCTCAACCGGCTCGTCATGGGGTACAATGGCTATTCTATACCCGCTCATCCTACCTGCTTCATGGCTTTTAGCTGAAAATTCAGGTTTTGAACATGCTCTGGCCCTGTCAATCTTTTATAATGTCGTTTCGTGCGTTCTTGCTGGCTCGGTGCTGGGCGACCACTGTTCGCCTATTTCCGATACAACCATTCTGAGCTCCCTGGCTAGTTCGTGTAATCATATTGACCACGTCAGAACACAGCTCCCCTATGCAATCACGGTTGGAGGTACAGCGATAATGATCGGAACAATCCCTTCTGCATATGGTGTCCCAGGTTATATTACCTTCCCGGTCGGCATTGGAATTCTATTCCTGGTAGCACACTTTTTCGGGAAGAAAACCATGGGAGAAGGTTCGGTGGAAACAAAACCTTTACAGGCCTGAAAAGGAATAACCATTAAACAAGAAAAATTATCAATGCATTGATAATTTTTTAATGGGTTTTTATCACTTTGTTAACAAAAATATTTGCATTGGATCAATTTTAAAACAAAAATCCAAACAACCATAAGGGTATTTCATTTTCAAATCCAATTTCAATATCATCCTTCACAACAAATGCCTCTGTCAAATCTTTTATTTGCTTTCTTGTTTTGTTTTTTCCACCTATTTCAAAACTATATCTTGAATTTACAATAAAGTCGGCCACTTTTGAAGAATTAACTGTTTCTGTTATTCCAACCTGGTTAATAAAAAAAGTTTCCCTGACACTCCCTTTGGAAGGATTATCAATTGCCAGGTTAAATAATAAGTTTGGATTATTCAGGTAAATTTTTTCTGGTTTGGCAAGTAGACTCATACCTTTATCAGGGATTTTTAACAAATCTATCAGTTGAGCTTCCCACAAATATTGTAAATAATTTTTCAATGTATTAATGCTTATTCCGGTTCTTTCAGCAATCTTCTTCATATTTGGTTTAAAAGGCACAGATTCTGCAACAATATAAAGCAATTGCTTCAATTTATTAATATGTGAGATTTGTATGGATTCAAATTGTGGGATATCTACCTCTAAAACCATATTGAGCGCCTCTGTCAACCTGGTATGATATGTATTCCTGCTTTCCAGATAAAAAGGATAATATCCAAAATTTAAGTACTCTTCGAATAATGCGAGGGGACGTATATTCTTAATAATTTCACGAACAATAGTAGTATGATTCTTCAGTATTTCCGGGAAAGAAAAAGATTTAAAAATTAGGCCGGTTTCAAAGATAATATATTCTCTAAAAGAGAGACCTGGCATTTCGTACATCACTGCCCGACGGCTGATATCGGCCTTGGCTTTTTTTAATTGCAAAATAGAGGATCCTGTAAATACTATTTTTACATCAGGAAAATCATCATAAATATTTTTTATCTCTACCCCCCAGTTTTTATACCTATGAACCTCATCCAAAAAAAGATATTTACCTCCTTTTAAAATAAATTCTTCAGCAAAATCGTACAAAGAATTTGACTGAAAAAAAATATTGTCCAAACTAACATAGATTGTTGAATTATCAGGCTCAAAGTTTTTCTTTATATACTGAAGAAGCAGTGTCGTCTTACCGACTCCACGTTGCCCTTTAATACCAATCAACCGATCATTCCAGTCAATTTGGTTATAAAAATCACGAATGGTTTCAACATTCGTATTATTATATTTTTCAATAAAACGTTGCCTCAGTTTATCCATTTTTTTATTCAAAATTAATAAAATTATCAATATATTAATAACTTTTTATCAAATATTATCAATCTAATAATAATTATACACCATTACTTGTCACCCCATTGATATTTTTTTTATTTCTGCATAAAAAAGGAGGATTCCCCACGAGAAATCCTCCTTTAAAAAGTATTTTGTTACGCTTACATCGTATGAATATAAGTTTTCACCAATTTGCTGATCTCTTCCTCTTTTCCATATAATCTTTCGCTCAGGTCTTTATCTTCATAAGACTTCAGCTTTTTTATGAAAAAATCAATGGTACTCTTTGGAAAGACGTTGTTTTTTTCAAAAACATCTCTTTTCTTCTCCAGTTTTTCAGCAGACTCATAACAAGAAGCCGGAAGTTTTTCAAGTCTTTCCAGTTGATCTTTGTGCTCATCATCAAAGATATTGACATCCACATAAAGCTCATCAGCTATCTGCAGGGAACTGTCCATCTCTATCCCATGCTGTGCTGCAACTACCAGTCCGGCAACCAGATGATAAAGATCGGCAGAACCATCAGGTGCTCTGAATTCAACTGTCTGTTTACTGTCGAGTTTCATCTCTTCACCGCATTCCTGGGGGTTTGCATCTTTGATCATACTTCGTTTCATATTCCATCCGAGAGGTACACGTACAAGTGCAGAACGATTTCGATCGCCCCAGCAGATATTTGTGGGAGCTTCCTGGTGAGGTACCAATCTCAGGTAAGAAGTTGGGATTGTATTTCCAAAGGCTGTTAGAGAATCTGATAAATCAAGCACTCCAGCAATCATTTTCTTAGCTATTTCACTAAGACCGCTTGAACAAGTCATTATGTTTTTTCCTTTCCTTTCAAGCAGCATATGTATGTGCAATCCGCTACCAGCTTTACCAACTGTAATTTTTGGAGCAAAACTTATTTCAATTTCACGTTCTTTTGCAAGCATTCTTAAAATCCATTTGGCAATTACCATCTGGTCAACTGCATCTTCTACTTCCACAGGCAAAAATTCAATCTCATGTTGTTCAAACATCTCATCCTCACTGCTGAAATTACCCACTTCTGAATGACCATATTTCACCTGTCCTCCTGCTTGTGCAATCAAACGAAGCGCTTCTGTCCTGAGCTCCTCAAATTTGGCAAACGGACGGGAGGCATGATATCCTTTCTGGTCTTTTGCTGGAAAAAGATCATCTTTCTCAGAATTTACATAATATTCTAATTCGCCCAGTGCTTTAAAGGTATATCCTGTTGCCTTTTTAAATTCTTTATGAGCCTTATGTAAAACATTTTCAGGAGCATTTTCCAAAGGTTTTCCTTCACTGTCATAAAATGAACACAAAATATCCAGTGCAGGTATTTCTGAAAATGGATTCAGAAAAGCCGTTTTATACCTTGGAACCACATAAAGGTCACTTGATCCGGCCTCCATAAATGAAAAAAGACTTGAACCATCTACTCGTTCCCCTGAAGTTAAAATTGTTTCCAAATGTTCTTTACTGGAAATAACGAAATTAAGCGTTTTCAGTTTACCGTCTTCAGCTACATACCTGAAATTTACCATCTCTATCTCATAATCTTCAACAAAATTCATAATGTCTGTTTTGGTAAATTCATGAGCAGGCTTTTTCAGGTACCTTACAAGTTCATTAGGGTTTAATAATATTTCTGCATCTTTCATATTCAAATATTTTTTTTAATTAGCTAAATAGTATAAAAAATTCGAGACTAACAAAAATAATAATATGTTCTATAAGGTCTATTTTTTAAGTTGAGCGATTCTGTCTTCCAGTGTTTTTATTTTCGACTCTGCATCAGCTTTTTTGTCCTTTTCCTTTTTCACAACCTGTTCAGGGGCATTCTGCACAAACTTTTCATTCTCCAGTTTCTTCATCACCGATTTCAGGAAACCTTTGGCATACTCAAGTTCTTCATTAAGTTTCTTCAATTCTTCTTCGGTATCAAGTTTCCCCTCTAAAGGAACATAATATTCACTTGTGGAAACAAGAAAAGAAACAGCATTTTCAGGTTTTGTTTCAATCGGTTCAATCTTTTCCACAAAGGCTAATTTTGAAATTATTGCATTTAGTCTTTCCGGATGACTTCCCTTATACTGAAGATTCAACGGTTCTTTCTTAGCTATACCATTATCATTTCTGACATTTCTTATGGAAGTTACAATAGATTTTACCTGTTCAAAGGCCTCTATCAGTGAATCATCATACTCTTCTTTTGCCGGCATATCAGCAATCATGATGCTCTCTTTCCGGTCTTCATTCATCAGATGCCAAATTTCTTCGGTAATAAAAGGCATAAAAGGATGAAGCAGTTTCATCAGTTTTTCAAAAAAGCCTATCGTCTGCTTATATGTTTGTTCATCTATTGGTTTTTGATAATCAGGCTTTACAATTTCAAGGTACCAGGAAGAAAATTCATCCCAAAAAAGTTTATAAAGATTCATAAGAGCCTCTGATAACTTGAAATTTTCAAATTGTTTGTCTAAAAGCTCAATAGCCCTGTTCAACCTGGCCTCAAACCATTTCACAGCTTCTTTTCTTACCTCTGGTTGATCTTCATTTTTGTCTATATCCAAGTTTTTAATTAAACGAAAAGCATTCCATATCTTATTTCCAAAATTTCTGCCCTGCTCTGTCAGGCTTTCATCAAACAACAGGTCGTTGCCCGCCGGAGAACAAAACAACATCCCAATCCGAACTCCATCCGCTCCATATTTTTTAATAAGGTCCAATGGATCGGGAGAATTTCCTAATGATTTTGACATTTTTCTCCTTTTGTTATCCCTGACAACCCCTGTGAGATAAACATTTTTAAAGGGTTTTTCTTCCTTATAATGATATCCGGCCATAATCATCCTTGCTACCCAGAAAAATAGAATTTCAGGGGCTGTTACAAGATCATCCGTCGGATAATAATACTTCATATCAGGGTTATCAGGATTCCTTATTCCATCAAAAACTGATATGGGCCAAAGCCAGGAAGAGAACCAGGTATCCATCACATCCTCATCTTGTTTCAGATCCTGCTCTTCAAGGTTTTTATCTCCTGTCTTTTCTTTAGCCAGCCTGAGTGCTTCCTGCCTGCTTTCTGCAACAACGTAAGTGCCATCAGGAAGGTAATAAGCCGGTATTCTCTGTCCCCACCAAAGCTGACGAGAAATACACCAGTCCTTAATATTTTCCATCCAGTGCTTATAGGTGTTTTTAAACTTAGCCGGATGAAACCGGATGTTATCATTCATCACATTTTCAAGGGCCGGATTAGCCATTTCTTTCATGCTGCAAAACCATTGCGTTGACAATTTTGGCTCAATCACAGCATCCGTTCTTTCAGAAAATCCAATACTGTTGGTGTAATCCTCCTCCTTAACCAAATAACCTTCTTTTTCAAGATCTTTAACAAACAAATCTCTTGCTTTAAATCGATCTTCCCCTATATGAACCTCTGCACTTTCATTAAGTGTTCCATCTTCATTGAAAATGTCTATGGTTTTCAGGTTATGGCGCATTCCAATTTCGTAGTCATTCTCATCATGAGCAGGCGTTATCTTTAATGCACCTGATCCAAATTCCCGATCTACATACTCATCAGTAATAATTGGAACTTTTCTGTTGATTACCGGAACGATTACCTGCTTCCCATGCAAGTGAGTATATCTTTCATCTTCAGGATGTACACAAACAGCCGTATCACCCAGAATAGTTTCAGGACGGGTTGTGGCTATTTCAAGATATTCCTCTTCTCCTTCAACAGGATATTTGACATAATATAATTTAGACTCTACTTCACGATAATTTACCTCTTCATCAGAAACTGCAGTTTTTGCCTGCGGATCCCAGTTTACCATACGAACCCCTCTGTATATAAGACCTTTGTTATAAAGATCCACAAATACCTTAATTACACTCTCATACATGTCATCATCCATGGTGAATTTTGTACGGTCCCAGTCACATGAAGCGCCCAGTTTTTTCAATTGTTCAAGAATAATTCCGCCATGCTTCTCCTTCCATTCCCATGCATGTTTAAGAAACTCATCTCTCGATAATGAATACTTATCAATTCCTTCTTTCTGAAGTTTATCCACCACTTTAGCTTCTGTTGCAATAGAGGCGTGGTCTGTACCCGGCACCCAGCATGCATTTTTTCCCTGCATTCTTGCACGGCGTATTAAAATATCCTGGATGGTGTTGTTCAGTATATGTCCCATATGCAGAACACCGGTAACATTGGGGGGTGGTATTACAATCACATAAGGTTCTCTTTCATCCGGCTCAGACTTAAAATAACCATGATCGAGCCAGTACTGATACCATTTTTCCTCTACACTTGACGGATCAAAATTCTTAGGTATGCGCATAACACTTTAAATATTATCTTATTCAATAAAATTGCGTAAAAATATAATTTATTTAGTAAAACATCCATGAGTTAAATAATAAAGTTCCTAAAAAATACTTTTAATATTATAAAACATATGTTAATTTCGTACATAAAATTACTTTTGTGTAAATTTTTAAAATTCAATTATCATGAAACGAACAGGTATATTAGTTCTAATTCTTCTTTTGGGATTTATGAGCGTTTCTGCTCAGAAAAGCAGTAACAAAGACAAAAGGCCGGTAATAAAATTTGAGGAAACAACTCACAATTTCGGCGAAATACCTTATAAGGGAGACGGGACTTGCGAGTTTACCTTTGAAAACAAAGGAAAAGAGCCCTTGTTGTTAACAAAAGTTCGTTCATCATGCGGATGCACTGTCCCAAACTCATGGCCTAAACAGCCAATTAAACCTGGCGATGAAGGAACCATCAAAGTAAAATACAATACAAGAATAAGAGGTTCATTCTCAAAATCAATCATGGTTTATTCCAACTCAAAAAACAATCCTGTAAGGCTTGTAATCAAAGGAAAAGTGGTTTCAAATACAGAAAAATAAACATTTAAATATTAAAAAGATGCCATCTATATCAAAGAAAGCTCAAGCAATGCCTCAGTCACCCATAAGGAAATTAGTCCCTTATGCAGAAGAGGCGAAAAGAAAAGGAAGAAAAGTATTTCATCTGAATATTGGCCAGCCGGACATAAAAACTCCTGAAGTAGCCATGAATGCAGTTAAGAATACCGACATGGAAGTAGTGGCCTATACTCATTCTGCAGGAAACGAATCCTACAGAAAAAAACTGGCTAAATATTACCAGAACCTGGATATTGACATTGATCATACTAATATCCTGGCTACAACAGGCGGTTCAGAAGCCGTTCAGTTTGCCTTCTTTACTTGCTTTGACGAGGGCGATGAAGTAATCATTCCTGAACCTTTTTATGCCAATTACAATGGTTTTGCAACAGCAGCAGGGGTTAAGGTTGTTCCTGTAACTTCTTCCATTGAACATGATTTTGCATTACCTGCCATCGAGGATTTCGAAAAACAGATAACCAATAAAACCAAAGGAGTGATTATCTGCAACCCAAATAACCCGACAGGATATCTCTATTCCGAAGAAGAAATGCAAAAACTGAAAACGCTCATTGAAAAATACGATTTATATCTGTTCTCTGATGAGGTTTATCGCGAATTTTGCTATGATAACAACAAGCATGTCTCTGCAATGCATTTGAAGGGAATAGAAAACAATGTTGTACTGATGGATTCCGTATCAAAGCGATACAGCATGTGCGGGGTAAGAATAGGAGCCCTCATTTCAAAAAATGAAAAAATTATTGAGAATGCCATGAAATTTGCACAGGCAAGGCTGTGCCCTCCTTCTTTCGGGCAGGTAGCAAGTGAAGCTGCTCTCGATACTCCTAAAGAATATTTTGATGAAGTATACGATGAATACGTAGAAAGAAGAGATTATATGGTTGAGGCTCTTAACAAAATGGAAGGCGTTTATTGTCCGAAACCCAAAGGAGCTTTCTACACTGTAGTAAAATTGCCCGTAGATGATTCCGACAAATTTGCCCAGTGGATGCTAAGCGATTTTGAATATGAAAACCAGACAGTTATGATTGCTCCAGCTTCAGGATTCTACTCTACTCCTGGTTATGGAAAAAAAGAAGCAAGAATAGCCTATGTGCTTAATATCAACGACCTGGAGAAAGCAATGAAGACTCTTGAGGAGGCTCTGAAAGCATATCCGGGAAGAAAGGTTGAACCTCTCAAAATGGAAAAAGCAAAATAAATATTTCTCTCACAATGAAATATTATCAAGAAGCCCCTACTCCAGGGGCTTCTTTTTTTGTTTGAAATCATCGTATAATAAATATTTAACTCTTTTTTCCTGAAATTTCTCAAGAGGCTTCTCCCACCTTCTCTCTATTTCCCTCACAGAATCGCCTCTTTCCAAAGCTTTTCTCAAAGAATCTGTACCTGCCAATCTTCTGAAAAAGGATTTGAAAAAAACTTCCTGCCCCGGAATATTAACCATTGCATGCTTTAGCCAGTCGATTCGTATACCCGGTTCCTTAACTAAAATTTCAGTATCAATTTTTCTCAGATCAACTCCGTGACAGAGCTTCCCTTTGTGTTTGGGGTTTGAACTTGCACCTTCAACAGCCCGTGGACTATAATCAATATTTCCTCCCTCAAGTGCAGGATGACCGTATACCTGGAAAGGAAAATCAGTACCACGTCCTACATTAACAATCGTCCCTTCGAATAAACCCAAAGACGGATACAAATAAATACTTTGCATATTGGGAAGATTAGGTGAAGGCTTAACCGGTAATTGGTAAAGAGAATCATGTGTGTAATTTTCACAGGAAATAATATTCAAATCACATACCAAACCATTCTGAAGCCATCCTTCTCCGTTAATCATTTTTGCAAGCTCAGCAATTGTCATACCATGAACAAGCGGAATGGGGTGCATACCCACAAATGATCTGTACTGGGTATCTAAAACCGGTCCGTCAATATAAAATCCATTTGGATTTGGACGATCCAGTATCATCAGTTCAGTGTTGCTTTCAGCGCATGCTTCCATTACATAATGCATTGTTGTGATATATGTATAAAATCGAACTCCTACATCTTGAATATCAAACACAACAACATCAATATCTTTCAGGTCATCGAAATCAGGCTTCCGGTTTTTCCCGTATAATGAAATAACAGGCAACCCCGATTTTTCATCAGTAAAATTCTCAATATATTCTCCTGGATCTCCATTTCCACGAAAGCCGTGCTCAGGACTAAATATTTTTCTTACCTTTATATTTGCACTAAGCAAAGTATCCAATAAATGCGTGGACCCAACCAATGAAGTATGATTGGCAACAATAGCAACATCCTTATCTTGCAAATAAGGGAAATAAAGTTCAGTTTGTTCAGCCCCTGTTAAAATCCTACTATTCTCAGTCGTTTGACAGGAAAGACTGCTTACTAAAACAACACTTAAAAATAAAGATATGAGTAACTTTTGCATAAAACGAGTATCTGAATCATAAAAAACTAAGCCTCAAAACTAAAAAAAATATTCCTGTATTTAGTACATAAACTGTCAAGTAAATAGGATAAATTTGATACATTTGCAAAAAAAGAAAGTAAAACTTTGAATTTCGAGTTATATACTGCAAGAAGATTATTTACTGACGACTCAGGCAATAAAAAAATATCCAAGCCAATTGTCAATATTGCCATTGTGGGTATTTCTCTCGGACTTATTGTTATGATCCTTTCAGTAGCCATTGTTACAGGCTTTAAAGAAGAGATCAGAAATAAAATTATTGGATTTGGCTCTCATATTCAAATTGTTAATTACGACTCCAACATCTCTTACGAAACAATTCCTATAAAGAAAAACCAACCATTCTATCCACACCTTGATACAATCCCCGGTGTAAAACATATTCAAAGATACGCTATTAAAGCAGGGATTCTCAAAACAAAAGAAAACATACAGGGGGCAGTTATCAAAGGAATTGACAAAGATTTCGACTGGTCATTTTTTAAAAAAAATTTAGTCAAAGGAAACACATTTTCAATTGTAGACAGTGTCAAAAAAAACGATATTCTCGTTTCAAAATATATGGCAGACTTGCTGAAGCTGGATACGGGAGACAGAATTATTATGTATTTTGTGGAAGATCCTCCCAGGGCAAGGCCATTTAAAGTAACAGGCATATTTGACACAGGATTAAAAGAATATGATGAAAAAATTATCCTCGGAGACATTAAACATGTCCAGAAATTAAACAATTGGGATCAGGATCAGATAAGTGGTTTTGAAATTCTTACAAACAGCTTCCAGGACATCAGTCATATTACTACCTACATAAGAAACAACTATACTTACCGGCTCTTTTCCGATACCGAATCAGAAAAATTAAAAGTAATTCCAATTACCCGGAAAAACCCACAAATATTTAACTGGCTGGAAGTGCTTGATATTAATGTTTGGATAATTCTAGCGCTGATTATAGCAGTGGCCGGGTTTAATATGATTTCAGGATTACTTATTATTATCCTTGAAAGAACAAATATGATAGGAATTTTTAAATCAATGGGTGCCAACAACTGGAGTATCCGGAAAATTTTCCTCTACTTATCATCAATGCTTATTGGAAAAGGTATGCTTTGGGGAAATATTATCGGAATCCTTATCTGTATTATTCAAAACCAGTTTGGAATAATAAAACTTGATCCTGCGGAATATTATCTCGACACCGTACCAATTAATCTGGAGTTAATTCATATACTTATTCTTAACATTGGAAGCATTCTGGCTATTGTCCTAATGCTAATAGTTCCCTCTTATATCATCTCCCGAATAAGCCCTGTGAAAACCATTCGATTTAACTAATTTCATAGGAAGAACGACCATTAAAATTTTTTAAGATTTTCTTCCTCCTGGTTGGTCCGAATTGTTCACTTGCAAAACAAGAAAACAGTTACTAATAACCCATTGTTAGCAAATTTTATGAGGCCTGCTTATTCCTTGCTTAAAGTTTTGCAAATAAATTTTTTTTTGCTAATTTAACAAGCCCAAATATTACTGAAATCAACGAATATGGAATACGAGAATACGTTCAATCCGAAAAAAAATTATGAAGAAACCCAACAAAAAATCGGATATGTAACACGAAAAAATGCTACCTTAAAAGATTACCAAAGAATAGGATTCAAATCAGGCCTTGAAGTTCACCAACAACTAAAAACAGAAGAAAAGCTGTTCTGCCACTGTCCCGCAGGAATTTATCATGATAACGATAATTTTGATGCGGAGGTTGTCCGGCACATGAGACCAACACTCAGCGAACTTGGAGAATATGATGGTACAGCCCTGATGGAGTATAAAACAAGAAAAGAAATTATTTACCGGCTTAACAATGAAACAGCTTGTACATACGAAATAGATGATACTCCACCTTTCAAAATGGACCGGGAAGCCCTGGCAAAAGCCCTTGAAATATCGCTTCTTTGCAAACTTAACATAGTAGGTGAAGTGCACATCACCAGGAAACAATATCTGGACGGGAGTATTCCTACAGGTTTCCAGAGAACAGCCATTATAGGTGTGGAAGGAGAAATTCCGCTTAAAAATAAAAAAGTAAGGCTTATTCAATTAAGCTTAGAAGAGGACTCCTGCAGGGAAATCTCAGACTTTAGACACACAAGAGTTTTTAAAACAGACAGACTTGGAATGCCCCTGATCGAAACAGTTACCTATCCTGACATGTTTACCCCTGATGAACTAAGGGAAGCAGCCGAATATATCCGTTTTCTGAATCGAAGTACCGGAAAAGTCAGAACAGGTATAGGCTCTGGTCGTGAAGATGTAAATGTTAGTTGCAAAGGAGGAACCAGGGTGGAACTCAAAGGAGTGGCCCACAACAAATGGATCCCGGAATTATCACATAATGAAGCCTTCCGGCAGTGGTCCCTGTTGCACCTTAAAGAGGAACTGAACAAAAAAATATCTAATACAGAAAAATGGAAAATCGAATCCAAGGAATTGGATCCAAAAAACTTCAACTTTAAATATGAGCCTGTTAAAAAAGCTCTAAAAAATAACGAAAAAATTATAGCAATCAACCTTCCAGGATTCAAAGGGAGCCTGTCTCATTTTACACAACCCGGAAAAATGTTTGCAGATGAAATTGAAGACCGGCTTGCTGTAATCGCTTGTCTCGAAAGGCCAAACATGAGCCACTCGGAAGAAATTAACAGCAGGATCCAAACTCAGAATATAAATAAAATTCAAAAATCACTTAAGGCAAATAAGGAAGATGCTCAGGTTATCCTTTGGGGACCCAAAGAAGATATTGATACTGCTCTGGAGACTGTAGAAGAAAGATGCCAGATGGCCTTTGAAGGAGTACCCAACGAAACAAGAAAAACCCTGCCCAATGGAACTACTATCTTTGAAAGAGTACTTCCCGGCCCCGACCGAATGTATCCTGATACTGATTCTGCCCCTATTCCGCTGGACAAAAAGTACATCGAAAACATAAGAAAAAAATTACCTACAGAAATAGTTGATCAGTATAATCAACTCAAAAAATGGGATGTTCCTGAAGATGCTTATTACTATGTTTTTAGCAAAAACCTTTTCCCTGTCATTAGAAAAATTGTTAATGAATTAAATTTTAATGCAAAATTCGTGGGTACCTTTTTTGGACACTCTCTGAAATTTGTCGAAGGACATTATTCAAAAAGCACCTCTTTTTCCTATGAAAAATTGTATAATCTTTTTGAATTTATAAGCAAAAACAACCTTCGGCCAACAATTGCCAAAAGAATGTTGCCCTATTTTTATAAAAATACGCGACTAAAATTTTCAGAGATTCTTAATACAATTGAATTTAAAAAATTATCGTTCTCCGAGATACAAAAGGAAATACCTAAACTTAATAAAGAATACGATAAAATAGGGATTTCGAAAAATTCTCATGCCAGGACAGACTGGATCATGGGGAAACTACACAAAAAAGCAAACGGTAACATTTCGCTAAAAAAACTAAAACAAGAAATTGAAAAGCAAACCAAAAAATAATTTTGCGCATGCGAGGAGATAAACTAATAATCAATGAAAACCATAAAAAATCGGCCCAAATGATAGCCGATGTTGTTGTTCCGGAAATTAAAAAATGTGAAACAAAATACACGATAACAATTGCAGGAGAGTCAGGCAGTGGGAAATCAGAAACTGCCCAGACACTCAAAGATGAGCTTGCTAAGCATGACATTAAAAGTTATATTTTTCAGCAAGACGATTATTTTGTATATCCACCCAAAACAAATGCAAAAAAAAGAAAAGAAAACATCGAACATGTAGGAACTTCAGAAGTTAAAATCAATCTCCTGGATAAACATTTGCTTTCCTTCATTAACGGAGATAAAAAACTTACCAAGCCACTTGTAGACTTTGACAAAGATAAAATCCTTTCAGAAACAGTAGATCTTTCAGAATATAAAGTTGCTATTGCCGAAGGAACCTATACAACAGCTCTGGACAATGCACACACACGGGTCTTTATTGACCGTAATTATTTCGATACAAAAAAATCAAGAGCAGAAAGAAGCCGGGAAAAACAAGACGAATTTCTGGAAAAAATTCTTACAATTGAACATGAAATAATCAGAAAACAAAGAGACAGAGCTCATTTGATCATAACAAAAGATTACGAACTTAAAAACCTTAAAAGTCATGGATAAAACAAAAAGAATTGCCATGCTTAGTACGCATGGATATTTTGATCCTGTACCTCAATTAGGACAAACGGATACAGGAGGCCAGGTAGTTTATGTGCTGGAATTATCCAAAGCACTTGCAAGAAAAGGTTACAAAGTAGATATCTATACCAGATGGTTTGATAAATCCAGAAAACAAATAGACCCTGTCCCTGACCAACCGGATGTAAGAGTGATCAGGATACCGGCAGGCAAATGGGAATTTATCCCCAAGGAGTTTATTTATGATGTCTTACCGGAGTTAGCAGAAAACATGGTAAGCTTTATCAAAGAACAAAATTTAGATTATGATCTGTTTCATGGGCATTATGTAGATGCAGGCATTGTTACACTGGATGTGGCAAAGGCTCTGAACAAACCAGCCTACTTTACAGCACACAGCCTGGGAGCCTGGAAAAAAGAAGACATGGGAGGTGATCCGGAAGAAATGGAAAAAAAATTCAACTTTACTAAAAGAATCAATGAAGAAAAGCGAATATTTGACACAGTTAATGCCCATGCTCTAACTTCCAATGTACAGAGAGATAAACTTAAAGAATTATACGGAATAGAGCAGGACAATATTTCAATTCTTCCTCCGGGCGTAGATATTCACACCTTCAAAAAGCCTACAGAAGAAGAAAAAAAGAAAAAAACTGATCTCCCGGAAAAATATATCTTCTGCCTGAGTAGAATTGATTCAAATAAGGGACATGATCTCCTGCTCCATGCATTTGACATTGTTAGCAAAAAAATTGATGATGTGCATCTAGTTATTGGCGGAGGCTCCCCAAAACCCAAAGAAAGAGAGAAAGAAATTTATAATAAGATGAAGGAAATAATTAAGAAGAAAAATATTGAACGGGTCCATATAATCGGCTATGTTCCGGACGAAAAGCTTGTTCAATATTATCAACAGGCAGAACTCTTTGTACTTCCTTCAATCTTCGAACCTTTTGGAATGACATCGCAGGAGGCAATGGCATGCGGAAAACCTGTTGTCGCATCTAAATATGGAGGAATCAAGCAGATTATAAACCATGATGAGAATGGATTCCTTGTGAATCCTAAAGACTCTGAAGAATTTGCAGATGCCATTGCTGAAGTTGTTCAGGATGAAAACCTGAAACAAAGACTGGGTGAAGAAGCACACAGAATTATTTTTGAAGAATATAGCTGGGAAGCGATGGCAGAAAAACACCTTAACTTTTACAAAGAATATTTTAATAATTACAAGTTATAATGGGCAAAGAAAAAGAAACGCATCAAGGCTATAAAGGTAAATCTCTGGAGGTATTAAAAAAATTTAATATAAGAGTATGGAGTGAAGTAGATATAAAAACAACAAGGGGGAATTTTGAAGGGAAAATTCTCCCCCGTTCAGAAAATGACGATGACAAACACATTGTCCTGAAAATCCCTACAGGTTATAATATTGGAATAGATGTAGACACCATAAACGACATGGTGGAAAAAGGGTATGAAAAAGCCAACTATCAAATACCAGAACAGGAATTCCCCTATTCAGATCATCTGCCAAACGTAAAGTTATTCGGTACAGGAGGTACCATTGCTTCAAGACTGGATTATCGTACCGGGGCTGTGATACCGGCATTTTCACCGGGAGAACTTTACGGAGCTGTTCCCGAACTTGCCGATATTTGTAACCTTACCACAGAAAAAGTCTTCGCTGTCTTCAGTGAAAATATGGGACCCGATCAATACATTCAATTAGCCAAAGCTATTGGTGAAGAAATTGAAAATGGAATAGATGGAATAATGATTGGACACGGTACAGATACATTACACCACACCGCTTCAGCCTTAACTTTTATGATTCAGGACTCTCCTGTTCCTATTGTTTTAGTTGGTTCGCAAAGATCCTCTGACAGACCTTCATCAGATGCAGCCCTGAACCTGATTCATACTGCATATACTGCCGGACACTCAGACATAGCCGAGGTAATGGTTTGTATGTTCGGTCCAACTTCAGATGAATATGGTTTTCTGCACAGAGGGACAAGAGTAAGGAAAATGCATTCGTCATATCGCTCTACTTTCCGAACACTAGGAGACACTCCTCTTGCTACTGTAAAAAGAGGAGAAATAAAACACATTAAAAAAGATTATAACAAAAGAAGAGATGACCGTAAAGTAAAAATTCTTCCTTATTTCGAAGAAAAAGTTACAATCCTGTACTATTATCCCAACATGCAGCCAGACATAATTGATGCATTGGTTGATCTTGGATATAAAGGAATTGTTATTGCAGGTACAGGACTGGGGCATGTAAATAAACCTGTTTATCCTGCTCTAAAAAGGGCTATAGATAAAGGCGTTCATATCTATATGACTGTCCAGACTTTATGGGGGTATGTCCACATGTTTGTATATGATACAGGAAGAGACTTAATGGATATAGGAATTGTGCCAGCAGAAAATATGCTGCCGGAAGTAGCCTACATTAAACTTGGCTGGGCTCTTGGACAAACTGATGACAGAGAAGAGGTTAAAAACTTGATGCTCACTCCGGTAAATTCAGAAATAACAAAAAAAGAACCTTATAATGGTTATCTTGTTTACCAGGGTGGGGTACCCGAAGTTGAAGAATTTATCAGGAAACATCATAAATAAGGAATAAAGAATGGTAAATGGGAACTTTATTCAATATTGTTTAAAGATTCAGAAAGTAGTAGGTGATAAATTACCGGGAGAGGAAGCTCATCTCAGAATGGCACCTGTAAACAGGCCTTTCAAATACATTGATCAATATACAAAGGATGCAGGTGTACTTATTCTTTTATATCACAAAAAAAATGAAATTCATACCGTCTTAATTAAACGACCCGTATACAACGGTGTGCATAGTGGACAGATTAGTTTCCCGGGAGGAAAAGAAGAAAATTCAGACAGTAACATTATTGATACTGCCCTTAGAGAAACAGAAGAAGAAATAGGGATAGATAAAGAAAAACACAATATCATAGGAAACCTGACACCTCTTTATATTCCCATAAGTAATATAAAAGTACATCCGGTAATAAGCTACATTCCGGACACACCAAATTTTAAACCCGATAAAAAAGAAGTTGAAAACATAATTGAAATTAAAATTTTCGATCTTTTAAACCCTGAAAGTTCAATAACTGACCAAAATTTTTATGAAAACAACAGAATGATTCGTGCACCCTATTTTAAGCTTGGAGATATAAAAATTTGGGGAGCCACAGCAATGATAATTTCTGAATTTATTGAGGTATTAGAATCTGTCAGCTTCTCTCAATAAGATTTTTATAGTGCTCATACCTGTCCAGAATCTGTTTTACATAATTATAGGTCTCAGTTCCCCTGCAATACCCATAATAAACTACTTCGTCTTTATAATACTTTGGATTGGATTTCTTTAAGATAAACTCCTCTACATTGTTGTCCCATATATCAGGGTTTTTATCATATTTTTCAGCCAGACGCCTTGCATCCAGTATGTGTCCCAAACCTACATTATAGGATGCAAGAATAAATTTCATTCGTTCCTCGCTATCTTTAATCCCACGTTTTTTTAATTGTTGCTCAAGCCATTCCAGGAATTCTACTCCTCCTCTTATATTTTCCTCGGGATTGGTTCTGTTCTGAACATTAAACCTTTCAGCAACAGAGGGCATAAGTTGCATTAAACCTTTTGCTCCGGCCCAGGATTGCACAGTAGGTTTAAAACGAGATTCCTGGTAAATTAATGAAGCTAACAAACGCCAGTCCCAATCAATTTCCTTACTATATTTTTTAATAATCGGATCATAAGGAGATATTTTACCGCTGCTTACAGTATAATAATCACTTTTCCTAATAGTTGCCGAACGCCTGTTTTTATAATACTTGTTATATATCAGTGCATAATCAAGCGTTTTTTTGAAATCTTCCATCCAGCCATCAATGAATAACCGCAGAGAATCTGCACTCTCTTTTACACCCCAGGCCAAATTCTGAGGGAAACTAATAGCAGTCTTAACATCAATATTAGGATGATAAGTACTGTTTACTTTTGCTAAATTCTCATCACAAACAGTATAGTCGATTTCTCCTTTTGACACCAAAGAAATAAGTTGTTCCTCTATATAATTGTCCTTTTCTACAATTTTAATCCCCCCTCCAATTTCTTGAGAAAGATTTTTTAAACGCTGGGCATGAGAAGAATTACTCCTTACCCATATAACCTTGCCCTTTAACTGTAACTGATTTCTGATTAGGTTCCTGTTAATCTGCCGCTGAGTCATTGTTCTCCATCCTTCAGGTTTTCTCTGAACCAGAACTTGTCGGGCCTGAGTATGTGGAACTGTAAAACCAATTTTCTTTTTACGCTCTTCAGTAATCGTTAAGTTAAAAGCTAAAACATCACATTCCCCTTCATTCAATAATTTGAATGATTCATCAAGATCCTTATTTACTTTTATTTTCAACTCAACACCCATCTCATCTGCCAGCTTGTTCAACAAATCATACTGATAACCCATTGGTTTTCCTCTGTATATGAAATAATTGGTTGAGTTGTAGTCAGTTACGGCAACCAACTGACCTCTTTCCCTGATCTTTTTCAGGAGTGTCTGATCTTCAGCTGTTTCTTTCTTCCCACAGGAAAAAACCAGCAGAAGCATAATCAAGAAAAATAAGGTTCCGGAAAGTTTTCGGCTGTTTATCAAAATAGGGCGTTTTGATTTAATTTTTTGTGATTTAAAACAATCATCTTTCAAATCTGAAGATATAAAATTAATTGTAAAAAGACCAAGTTATTCCAAATTTTAATATCCCCGGCGACATTGGGTAAAGTGGTGAAGTGTAGTATTCTCTTGGCTCCCAGAGCCCGTTCAAATGATAATATTTTAAATAAAAGGCTGTTCTTTTTATTTTTAAATTCAGGAATGCATTTAAGATTGCTTTTCCACCAATCTTTTCCTGATTTTGATTATAAAATAGGTTTAATGAAGGCATATAAGATTCTGCATAATATTCCGGGTAATAATATACTGAAAAACCTATTTGACTGTATAACTTCCCTCCGGTACTCTTAAAGTAGAACATGTGCCTGAACTTAAACTCATGATAAAGATAATAATCAGGAATGCTCAATACTTTTTGATTATCACTGTATTGATAGTTAACCCTGTTGTTCAGAATAAATTTCCCCAAATGAAAATCTTTTTTCATCTGGGCAGAGAATAACTTCAAAGCCTGCTGATATTGAACAGGGTTAATTTCAGAATTCAAATATGTATAGTTATAGTATAATTCAGGTTTAATTAACAGGCTTAATTTTAGTTTCTTATTTTTATAACCAATACTGGAAAAAAGATGTTTTGATTTTTTTAACCCTCTGTGCCACTCAAAATAATTTGAATTGTAGTTTTGATAAAAAAAGTCAGGTTCAGTGTTGTTGTATTGAAGATTGCCAAAAATACTTTCTTCATCTTTCTGCCATCTAAGTCTAAGCTTAGCATTATAATCGCCTTCTGTAAAGCCACTTATATGATAATTTCCATAACCACTAATCTGTAATTCAGAAGTAATTTTTAATCTGGCTCTTAAATCAAAAACAAGATTGTTAAAACTTTCATACCTCAGTTTACCCAATGGACTACCCACAGAAGCATTATCTAAAGAATAATTAGTCAGGAAGGAATATTGAACATATTCATGCTTCAAGCCAGTGCCCAAATGCATACCGGTATCCTTATACAAAATCCTGAACCGGTTATTTAGCTCTATTCTATAAGCTTCGTCAGCAGTACTATTGCTATCTCTCAAAATATTATAGTCAGAATAAAATGCAGCCATGGGATTGTCATCCGAATAGGTTTTTTCGTTTGTAACATATCCGACATCATAAAGCAAGCTTAGCCTTTTTCTCTTCTCATCGATTAAATCTGAAGTATCTAATTGAGTATTTTTAATAGAATCATCAGAATTTAAACCTACTGTGGAAGTATCATAATCATTTCCTATAATAAAAAACTCAGTTGTTAAATGAACATCTTTTGTTTTTAAAAGATTCTGGGAATTGGAAAGCCGACCGGTAATGGTGTAATCACTGCTATCTTCAAATAGTCCTTTCGATTCCAGGCCACCAAATTCGTCATGAGTAATTTTATTGGCATTATAGCTGAAGTACAAATTCCACTTTTCTTTTGTATAACTAGAAAAGAAGGATAAAAAATGCGATCGTAAGGACTTGTCATCTTCAAAAAAACGCTTTGAAGAAATAATATCAGCTTTAAGTCCAAAATTTAAATATTTATTAACGTTCTGGGTATGCAATATTTCAAGATCTAACTGACTATCTTTACTTCCACCTGTATTATATACCAAATAAGTAAATGGTTTTTTAGTTCTGTAAAATTTAGTTTTTTGGTGATTATGAAGAATATGGATATAGGGTTGATTAAAAAAGAAGTCAGCATCATTACGATAAATCAGGATATTATTTTTCATTGGGGTTCCAAAGCTTGACAAATAATTATTCCCTATCCACGGATTAAAATTGTGTTTATTAAACCACAGTGTATCTATCAAGACAGAATCAGCCTTGTTAAATTCATCAACATTCCATGCATAAACAATATTACCAAGCTTAAGAGTATCTTTACCTTTATCAGGCTGGGCTGGTAATTTTCTCTGAGTAAAGGAAATCACCGATAACAGGGATAAAGTGAATAGAAAAACAAATCTTTTCATAAGAGTGTAAAAATAAAAAAATCCCGTCACAAAAGTGTAACGGGATTTTAAAAAGTCGGCGATGACCTACTCTTCCACTTCACGTAGTACCATCGGCGCTGGTGGGCTTAACTTCTCTGTTCGGTATGGGAAGAGGTGGAACCCCACCGCTATCATCACCTTAAGACCTTTAGTCTGGTTTGATAACCTAATTTTTTAATAACACATCAAGAGAAGATATAAAACTGACTCGAAGAAGCCACTCGGGTAATTAGTATTGCTCGGCTTTGACATTGCTGCCTTTACACCTGCAACCT
>CAYWSJ010000020.1:0-43264 GCA_964461045.1 uncultured Bacteroidales bacterium
AAAACCGTGTTTATTCTTTCGTTTTCTGTTCGATGGCTGAAATGTCCTTTTCATCACTTAATTATTTAAAATTGATCAACTTTTTATTCAGGTTTGCAAAAGTAATGTTTTTTTTAGAGTTCCAAAAAGTTATTGAAAGTTTTTTTGTCTCATTTGACGTAAAGGCTCTTTTTTGAATAATTCAGATCAGTATTTAAAAGGGAGATATATTATTTTTTTTGTTTCAAAAAAATCTTCCTTAAAAAAATCGCCTATATAATAAGTCTTTATTTTTGTTTTGTAGTTTTTTAGTTCTTCTTCAAATGAGCCTCCCTTTAAGTAGAAAATTCCATTTTTAAGATTGTTGTTATGTTCTTTATGAATGTTATCTTTTACCCATTCAACAAACCTGTAAAACCTGGTTACAGCTCTACCCAGCACAAAGTCGTATTTCCCTTTATGGTTTTCAACTCTTTCGTGCAGGATTTTAATATTTTCTATTTCATATTTCTGGCTTATTTCGTTAATTACTTTCAGCTTTTTTTGAGTTGAGTCCATTAAGTAGAATTTGCTTTCAGGGAACATAACAGCAAGAGGTATTCCCGGGAAACCACCACCTGTGCCTACATCAAGTATGTGAGTTCCTGGCTTGAAACTTATGATTTTTGCTATAGATAAAGCATGCAAGACATGATGTTTGTAGAAATTTTGAAAGTCTTTTCTTGAAATCACATTAATTTTGTTGTTCCAGCTATTATATTCGTCATATAAATTTTTGAAGATATCTACTTGCCACTTCTCCAGGTTGGGGAAGTATTTTTTTATAAGTTCCATTAAAATCTACTTTAAATGCTGATCTTTATTCTTTAAAATATTGAATAGCAATTCACGGGCTCTGAATAACTGTGCTTTTACTGTGCCCAGGGGCAGGTCCAACTCTTTAGCTATCTCTTCGTATGAGTATTCTTTAAAATATCGTAGTTCTATAAGATTTCTATAGCGGGGTTTTAATTTGTTTACCACACTTCTCATCAATGAAACTTTCTGATTTTTTATCATTCCTTCTTCCGGGTCAAGTGTTGTTGCCTGTAGTGGCGGGGGAGCCATATCATGTTCTTCCTCTGCCTGGTCTATAGAAATTACATTAGCCTTTTTTTTCCTTATAAAATCGATACAGTTGTTGGTTGCAATTTTAAACAGCCAGGTACTAAAAGCATAATTTGGCGTGTACTGATCGATGTTTTTAAAGGCTTTGCCAAATGCTTCAATTGTCAGATCCTCGGCATCATTTTTATTGTTTACCATTTTCAGAAGCATATAATAGATGGCATCTTTATATCTGTCCATCAATTCAGCATAGGCTTTCTCATCGCCATTGATTGCCAATTTGACCAACTTAAAGTCATGTTTTGCTTTTGTTGATAAGTTGGGGTTTACGTCCATCGATTATTGTTTCTAGAAATTTTATTTGCAACTATGACTATAAAATTAAAAAAAGGAATAAATATATCATAAAAAATGGCTGGTATTACAATATATTTTTCTTTAAATTTTTTTGCCATATTCCCTGTAATAATCATTTGAGAAGCCATTTTAAAGGCAAATATGGATAAAATATAGATGTAAAAATATGGAAAAAAGATTAGCGAAAAAACAAATGATGCATAAAAAAGCAGCCGGCTGAATATTTCCACACCCAACCTGAACTTAGAGCCTCCTTTATAAAATTTCGAGGTGGAAAGATGTCTCTTTTTTTGTTTAAACCAGGCCGAAAGAGTTTCTTTGGGTTGTGATAATGTCATTGAATCTGCACTCATACATACTTCTGTATTCTTTTTGTTGGCTGTTTGATTGATGAAGAGATCATCATCCCCGGAATCTATGTTATAGTGACCTGAAAACCCTTTGTTTTCATAAAAAAGCGATTTTTTGTATGCCATATTTCTGCCGACACCCATATAAGGGAAGCCTGCCAAAGCATATGAGAAATATTGCAAAGCAATACTTAGCGTATCATATCTGATAATATTATTCAGCAGAGTAGGTTTTGTATAATAGCCACCATACCCCAATATTATTTTTACTTCAGGAGTAATTTTTTCAGAAATTCTTTTTAACCATTTATTAGAGCTGGGCTTGCAATCTGCATCCGTAAAAACCAGCCACTCACTTTTTGCTGCTTTTATTCCAATGGTAACAGCCAGTTTTTTCCCATGCGTGAATTTTTCATCCTGTTTTATTTCTGTAGTCCGGAGATGAGAATATTTTTTCTGAAAATTATCAAGGACTGTATTGGTGTCGTCAGAAGAACCATCATTTACAACAATCACTTCAAAATTAGGATAATTCTGCTCAAGAATGGATGGGAGATTTTTTTTTAAGTTTTCTTCTTCATCTTTTGCACAAATAATAACTGATAAGGGAATTTCTTCATCGTTTTTTGGATTATCTTTGTGAAATACAACTCTTATGTAAATACCCAGGTAATATATTATTTGAATTAAAAAGGATAATATAAGAATGATCAGTATAAAATTCAGGGGATTTTCTCTAATGGTCTCTATGATTTGCACAATAAGCTATTATTTAGTGAGTTATAAGTTGTGTTCTGTGTTATGGTAGAGCAATTTTATGAAAGTTTTTTTTTCTAAACAAGAAAAGCATCAGAATATATTTAAAAATAATTTTGAAGGAGTTTCTTTCTTTGATTTTTAAAGAGCAATATGTGGATTTGATCAATTAGGTGATTCTAATCATCTGCTATTGTTTTTAAATAAATATTAAATCAGACAATGAATGTTTATATTTGTCGGATAATTTTTTCAAAATGAATTTCAGGATAGAGCAGGAAAATAAAGGTACAAAGGCAAGGGCAGGCATTTTTGAGACAGATCATGGTTTGGTGAAAACACCGGTTTTTATGCCTGTAGGTACTTTAGGAAGTGTAAAAGGGTTAGGCCAGAAAGAACTTAAGGATGATGTACAATCACAAATGCTTCTTTCGAATACTTACCATTTGTTTTTGAGACCCGGTATAGAAACACTGGAGAAAGCAGGGGGATTACATCGTTTTATTAACTGGAACAGGCCCATGTTGACTGACAGTGGGGGTTACCAGGTTTTTTCACTATCAGAGAACAGAAAGCTTACAGAAAACGGGGCACAGTTCAGATCTCATATCGATGGTTCAAAACATGAATTTACACCCGAAAATGTGATTGATATTCAACGTTCTATTGGTGCGGATATTATGATGAGTTTTGACGAATGTACGCCTTATCCATGCGATTATGATTATGCAAAACATTCTATGCAATTAACTCATAGGTGGCTGGATAGGTGTGTTACACATTATCAATCGACTGAACCAAAATATGGACACAGACAATTTCTTTTTCCTATTGTTCAGGGAAGTGTCTATAAAGATTTGAGGAAACAGTCTGCACAGTATATAAGTGAAAAAGATATGCCTGGTTATGCAATTGGAGGACTATCTGTTGGTGAGCCCGCTGAAATGATGTATGACATGGTTGAGGTAGTGAATGGAATTTTACCTGTTTCAAAACCCAGATATCTTATGGGTGTGGGGACACCGGTAAATATTCTGGAAGCCATTGACAGAGGAGTTGATATGTTCGATTGTGTGATTCCTACAAGAAATGGCAGAAATGGAATGCTTTTCACAAAAGACGGAATTATAAATATAAAAAATAATAAATGGAAAGATGATTTTAGTCCTTTGGAAAAAGATGGTGAAGTTTTTGCTGATACATTATATTCAAAGGGTTATTTGCGTCATCTTGTGATAGCAAAAGAAATACTGGGTGCACAAATAGCCACTATACACAATTTAGGTTTTTATATGTGGTTATTAAGAACGGCAAGGGAACATATTTTAGAAGATACTTTCGTTTCATGGAAAAAGGAAATGATTGAGAAATTGAATACCAGGTTATGAAAAAATTTAATTTAAAAACGCTGGATTTTTATATTATTAAGAAGTTTTTGGGCACATTCTTTTTTGCAATTGCCCTGATAATAAGTATTTCAATTGTTTTTGATCTTTCCGAAAAAATTGATAATTATATTGAAAATGAGGCTCCTGCAAAAGAAGTCTTCAATTATTACCTTAATTTTATTCCCTATTTTGCTAATCTGTTAAGTTCACTTTTTACCTTTATTGCGGTAATTTATTTTACTTCTAAAATGGCTTATAATTCTGAGATTATAGCTATGCTGAGCAGTGGTATTAGTTTTAGAAGGATTTTGGTTCCTTATTTACTTTCAGCTCTTTTTATTGCTACATTGTCCTTTTTGTTAATGTCATATGTAATTCCTCATGCCAATGAACACAGAATTAATTTTAAATATACCTATTTGAAAAAGGCATCTTTCCATACCCAGCGAAACATTCATATGCAAATTGAACCTGGCATTTATATATATATGAAAACATTTCGGCACAATATAAACACAGGATATAAATTTTCTATTGAAGAATTTAAGGATGGAAAGTTAAAGACCAAGTTGTTGGCAGATAAGGCGAAATGGGATAGCACGAGCCGTAAATGGATTCTAAAGGATTATTATTTCAGGGATATTAATGAGGGTAAGGAAGACTTAATTAAATCAGGAGCCAGGAAAGATACCACTATCGCTTTGCAACCTTCCGACTTTAGTGATAACTCTGAAATGGGAGCTACTATGAATATGGGAGAACTGAACAGAACAATCGAGCGGAAAAAGCTTCAGGGTGCAGGCAATCTGGAATCATTTCTTATTGAAAAATACAGACGATTTTCGTATCCGTTTTCCACATTCATTCTTACATTAATCGGAGTTTTCCTTTCTTCCAGGAAAATCAGGGGAGGAATGGGTATGCAAATTGGAATAGGTATTACCCTGAGTTTTGGCTATATTCTTTTTATGCGTTTTGCTACAATGTTTGCTTTAAGTGGAGGAATAGAACCCTGGATTGCCGTTTGGATTCCAAATATTATTTTTACAATAATTGCCTTGTCTTTGTATCGTTTTGCTCCTAAATGATGATTTTTATATATTGCGAAAGAAAGAATTAGACTGCAAACTGAAAAAAAAAATTATAAAAAGATTATAATAATTAGAGATGATTTTGTATTGTTGTAGTTTGATTTTAAAAGCTATATTTGCCATTTTTATTGATTATTAACTAAATTTTACAACTATGTCACTTAAAAGGAAGATTCTTGAACTACAGAAGAAGAGAGAGAAGGTATTAAAAGGTGGAGGTGATAAGGCCATTGAAAAACAAGTGGCTATGGGTAAAATGACCGCCCGTGAGCGAATTGTCACACTACTTGACGAAAATTCATTTCACGAATATGACTTGTTTGTTGAACATGAAGCCAGAGATTTCAACATGGAGAAAAAAGTACTCCATGGTGATGGTGTGATTATTGGGACAGGTACTATTTATGGTGCACCTGTCTGTATCTTTGCACAGGATTTTACAGTTGCCGGAGGTTCTTTGGGGCTGATGCACGCCAGGAAAATTGGTAAAATAATGGATCATGCAATGAAAATGCGGGTACCCTTGATTGGAATTAATGATTCCGGAGGAGCCAGAATTCAGGAGGGAGTAAATTCTTTAGCCGGATATGGAGAAATATTTTACCGAAATACTGTTGCTTCCGGTGTGATCCCACAGATATCAGTGATATTAGGCCCATGTGCAGGGGGAGCTGTTTATTCACCAGCACTTACCGATTTTGTTTTTGTGGTTGAAAAAATCTCTAAAATGTTTATCACAGGACCCGGTGTTATTAAAACTGTTCTGGGTGAAGACATTGGAATGGAAGAACTGGGCGGAGCTAAAGTCCATAGCGAAACTACAGGCAATGCACATTTCTATGCTGAAAGCGAATTAGAATGCTTTAACCAGATTAAAAAATTAGTTTCTTATATTCCGTGGAATAATGCTCAGAAAGCGAAAAGAATGGAGCCTAAGGAACCTTTAACAGATCAATTCCCAATTGGTGAAATTGTTCCGGGTAATCCTAAAGAACCTTATGATATCAGAGATGTTATAAAGGGTGTAACGGATGATTCAGATTTCTTTGAAATACAAGAGAAATGGGCTAAAAACGTTGTGATTGGATTTGGAAGAATTAATGGTGATACTGTTGGATTTGTAGGTAATCAACCACTAATCCTGGCTGGGGTGCTTGATGTTGATTCATCTGATAAAGCGGCAAGGTTTATTCGTTTTTGTAATGCATTTAACATTCCTATTGTTACATTCGTAGATCTTCCTGGTTATTTGCCGGGGGCTGATCAGGAACATGCGGGTGTTATCAGGCACGGAGCAAAAGTATTGTATGCCTATAGTGAAGCTACTGTACCAAAAATTACTTTTATTCTGAGAAAAGCTTATGGTGGAGGTTATATTGCAATGAACTCCAGACACTTGAATGCAGACTTTGTTTTTGCATGGCCCGGTGCTGAAATTGCAGTGATGGGACCTGAAGGAGCTGCAAATATTATCTTTAAAAAAGAAATTCAAAACGCTGATGATCCTGAAAAGATGAGAAAACAAAAAGTGAAAGAGTATAAACAAAAATTTGCAAATCCATACGTTGCTGCTGCAAAAGGTTATGTTGACTCTGTTATTGAGCCGGAAGAAACCAGGAAATTATTGGTTCATGCTCTTGAAGTTTCGAAAAATAAAGTTGATAAAAGACCTAGTAAGAAGCACGGAATACCACCATTTTAAACAAAATTACTATGGAAGAAAGTAAAAAAGACCAAACAGAATCCAAAGATGTTAAGAAAGATGCTAAGTCTAAAGTACGCTTTCGAACATTGAATATAGATAGCACAAAATATAGAACTCAACTAACTGAGAAGTTTAAAAACCGTAAGAAATGGGATGGTGCGAATAAATCAAAAGTTTACTCCGAATTTCCTGGAACGGTTCTCAAAGTTGATGTTTCTGAAGGCGATGAAATTAAAAAAGGTGATCGTTTGTATATTTATGAAGCAATGAAGATGAAGAACAGAGCCTATTCACCAATAGCAGGAACTGTTAAGGAGGTGAAAATTAAAAAAGAAGATATTATAAAGAAAGGCCAGCTTTTATTTATTATTGAATAATTTATCACCTGAAATAAAAAATAAGCCCCGTGAATTAAATTATACGGGGTTTTTTTATTTTGCAGTTTTTTTAATCTTTTATCTTTGATTTTTCCAGGATAATTTCATTTTGTTTTTAATGAAATGATTGTTTTTATTACCCATCCTTAAATGTCCTATATCCCTATGTTCTTATCCCTTTTTCTTTTTTTATTTTAAATTTTATATTAAACCAAATTCTTTTTTTCTTTTCACAGAAATTGTTATTTTTAATAAAAATTTCTAAGGGTTAATGAATAACGTGTTAATTATAGAAAAGGATGAAAAACTTTTAAATGATTCTGAACGTTTCCTTTCAAGCCTGGGATATAACATTTATAAAACCTATAATGGAGCTACAGGTGTACAGGTAGCTCTTCAGCATACTCCGGATATCATTTTGTGTGATTCACAACCTGAAGGACTTTCAGGTTATGAGGTTTATGATATGATACAACAGATTAATTCAACCTCAGTAATTCCTTTTATTTTTTTAACAACAAAAAAATCTTATAATGATTTGCGGACTGCTATGAATCTTGGAATCGATGATTACCTGGTAAAACCCTTTGCTTTTGAAGATCTTAAAAGATTGGTAGAAGCCAGGTTAAATAAGCAAAAAAAGATTTTTGAGCAGGCTAATGAAAAGTTTAAATTATTAATTGATCAGGCAACACCTGCATTATTTATTTACCAGAATGAAAAACTACAATACGTAAACAAACGGTTTTGCGATATTCTTGGTTATTCTCAAAAAGAACTTCTCGGAATGAACCTCGTGAACGTGGTTTACAAAGATGATATTCATTTTGTTATTGATAAGATAAACCGATGCTTCAGGGGAGTTCAGTATGAGCTGGATGTGGGATTCCGGGCAATAAAGAAAAATCAGGATATATTTTATGTGCGTTTAACAGGACGAATCGTCACTGTTCAGGGAAAGAAAAACCTGGTGGGATCTCTGTTTCAAGAAGAGAGGGAGAAAAACGTTACTTCAGAAATTGAGAATTCAAACACTTCAATTGAGATTACATCCCGTGAAAAGGAAGTGATCATGAATATATGTAAAGGATTATCGAATAGTGAAATTGCCGAAAAACTGAACCTGAGTAAAAGAACAATAGAAGGACACAGGAACAGACTTCTTAAAAAGACAGGATGCCAGAATTCTGTTTCTCTTGCAATTTACGCTGTAAAATATGGAATTTATCCATTAGATTAGCATATATCTTATGTCAAAAAAAGCCAGCGAAATAAATTATTCGCTGGCTTTTTTTATATCAGAAAATAATAAAAACTGTTATTTTTTCTCAAAGTTTTCAAGCCCCTTCTTTAAATAGCTTATAAATTTGTCAGGGTCCAGTTCATAACCAATTGATTCAGAAATTTTTTCTCCGCTATCATCCAGAATAATATAGTAAGGCTGTGTGTTGGAATTAAACTTGGTAATTTGAATGTCTGCATTCTTCTTACCAATAGTTTTTTTCACTTTGCCATCATATTCAGAAGTAATCCATTCACTTTCCGGGAGTTTTTTCTTATCATCGATATAAAGGGCTATCACCACAAATTCTTCGTTGAGTATTTTTTGAACCCTGTTGTCTGACCATACTTTACCCTGCATTTGTTTACAATTGCTGCATGAGTGGCCTGTAAAGTATAGTAATACGGGTTTGTCAAGCTCTTCTGCACACGCCAAACCTTGTTCATACTCGAAATAACCATCGATGTTATAAGGTAATTCCAAAATGTCTCCGTATTTAGGCTCTTCACACATGGTTTCGGATAACCCTGATTTTGTTGGTGCAGCAGCGGTAATGGTAAATTCTTGTTTGGTTTTTGATGGTAAAATACTTGATAATGGGGTAAGATTGGCTCCGAATAAACCAGGGACCAGATATATTGCAAAAGAGAAAGAAGCAACTGCAAGAAGCATCCTAAGAACCGGTATTCTAGAAATATCATTATCGTTCGGTAATTTAAATTTGCCAAGTAGGTATACCCCAAGTGTTATAAATATTGCAATCCAAATGGATAAAAAGATATCTCTACTTAGTATATTCAAATTATATTCACTCTGACTCTCTATTTTAGCTATGAAATAGAATGAAAATGCCAAAATAATGAAGCCTAAAACTACTTTAACAGTATTCATCCAGCCGCCAGATTTGGGCATGTTTTTAAGTAATCCTGGAAAGATAGCAAGAACAGTAAACGGGATTCCGAACCCCAGGCCAAACCCTAACATTCCAATGGTTGGTTGAATTACCCCTCCACTGGCGGCTTTTACTAATAAGCTACCTACAATGGGTCCTGTACAGGAGAAAGACACGAGAACAAGCGTGAGAGCCATAAAAAAGGATGCCAGGAAACCTCCCTTGTCAACCTGTTGATCTGCTTTGTTGGTTAATTTTGATGGAAGAACAATTTCAAACAGGCCAAAAAAGGAAGCAGCAAAAATCAAAAAGAGTAGGAAAAAGATAATGTTAGTAATCCAGTGAGTACTTATATCTCTTGCAAAATCTGCTCCGGCACTGGTTAAGGAGACTATAACCCCGATACTTGTATATAAAATAACAATGGAAATACCAAAGATTAATGCTTTTATAATACCGGTCATTTTGCTTGATTGACCCTGCATAAAAAAGTTAACAGTCATTGGAATCATTGGATAAACGCAAGGTGTTAAAATACCAATTAAACCCGAACCAAGAGCCATGAGAAATAATCCTATTAAAGATTTTTTTTCCATTGAATCTTTTTCTTCTGTCTCTTTGTCCTTTTCGCTGGTAATATCTTCTGTCTCTCCTCCTGCTATGGATACCTGATTTTTGCTTTTTTGCAGTTCAGGCGTTTTTTCTTCTTCTGAAGATTCCTCTGCAGAGGCAACTTCGCCGCTTTTCCCTTTAACATCAAAATTAAAACCAGGATTAAAATATACACATTTGTCTTCCTGACAAACCTGGTATTCAATGTTTCCTTTAATAGTAAAGGATTTATCGGTGAGTAGTTTTATTTTTTGTTGGAATGTTGCCTGGTTGCTGAAGTATTTAACCTTCATGTTAAAGGTTTCATCATGATCCTCTATAGGTTCAGGGGATTCAGATGTTTCACCAATTAATTCATAATGATCAGAAGGGTTAAACTGAAAATTGGTCCTTATTGGGCCGCCTTCGCCAAAATTTTGTGAATACAGATGCCATTTTCCCTGTATATTGGCATTAAATATAAGAACTGCTTCGTTGTTGCCAGATTTTTCCACTTTATATTCCCAGTCGACCGGATTTTGCGTCATCTGGCCAAAAGACAACACAGTAAATAAAATTAAGATCTGTGTGATGAATATTTTTTTCATGATTGATATTGTTTTTTCGCCACAAAATTAAAATTAAATTGTATAACAACAAATATGAATATATGTTTAAGGGTAAATATGTATAGAAGATAGGCTTAATCTTCTATAAGTTCATTGTTGCGAGTATAAAAATGGTATGCTGTAAAATCGTATGCTTCGGATTTTTTTACTTTAAGGAGTACTTTATATTTAAACATCCATTTCCAGCGTAAGGAAGGGAATCCTTGCTTTATATAACCTGCGATGTAGGGGTGGGTTTTTAAGATAAGCTTTTTGTATCCCAGGTCCTTCTTCAGGAATTTGAGTTTATTTTCAATTTCATCCACAAAGAGAATGGCAGGTTTGATTTTACCGGTGCCACTACAACATGGGCATTGCTCATCTGTTTTGATATTCATTTCTGGTCTGACACGTTGCCTTGTAATTTGCATCAAACCAAATTTTGTAAGCGGAAGAATATTGTGTTTGGTTCTGTCTGCAGCCATCTCTTCCTTCATTCTTTCATAAAGTTGTTGTTTATGTTCATTGGTTTGCATATCAATGAAATCAACAACAATAATTCCTCCTATATCTCTTAATCTTAACTGCCTTGCTATTTCCCTGGCAGCAGCCAGGTTTACTTCGAGGGCATTGGTTTCCTGGTCTTTCCCAAGTTTTGATCTGTTTCCACTATTTACATCAATTACATGAAGGGCCTCTGTATGTTCTATTATTAGGTATGCGCCGTTTTTAAAAGAAACAGTTCGTCCAAACAGAGATTTGATTTGTTTTGATATTCCAAATTGGTCAAATATTGGACTGCCTCCCTCATAGAGTTTTACAATATTCTTTTTTTCAGGAGCTATTGTAGTGATGTATTCTTTTATGTCATGATAAAGAGAAGTCTCATTCACGAAAATTTTTGAAAAAGAAACATTGAGCAAATCCCTTAACAGAGCAGAAGTCCTGTCTAATTCGCTCATCATTAATTTAGGAACCTGGTTGGGATGTAGTTTGGTGAATGCAGCTTCCCATTTTTTAACAAGGCCTCTTAGTTCTTCGTCGAGAACAGCAACTCTTTTGCCCTCAGCTACAGTTCTTATAATAACTCCGTAATTTTTAGGCTTAATACTTTTAATTAGTCGTTTAAGCCTCTTTTTTTCATCGTTTGATTTTATTTTCTGAGAAATAGAGATTTTATCAGAAAAAGGAATTAATACTAAATTTCTTCCGGGAATACTTATCTCTGAACTTAGTCTTGGGCCCTTGGTAGAGATTGGTTCTTTGGTTATCTGAACCACGACTTTTTGTCCATTAGAAAGGACATCGGTAATTTTGCCGTTTTTATCAATATCAGGCTCCAGCTTCATTCTTTGAAGCGCAGGCGCTTTGTTTTTTCTGGAAAAAGAAGATTTTAAGAATTTATTTAACGACCTGAACTGGGGCCCTAAATCTAAATAATGCAAAAACGCATCTCTTGAATATCCTACTTCAATGAATGCGGCGTTCAAACCCGGAATAACTCTTTTAACTTTGCCAAGGTATATATCGCCCACAGCAAATTTTGGATTCCGTTTCTCTTTGTTTAGTTCTACTAACTGCTTTTCTTCGAGTAGAGCAATTAAAATCTCCTTGGAAGTGGCATCAATAACTAGCTCTGAACTCACAATTTGTCTACCTTAATTTTTATCAATTAAAATTTAAACCTAAGAGGCAGGTGTCCTCAAAGGTTTAAATTCTAATGTTTAATAAGAAATTATTTTTTCTTTTTATGCCTGTTTTTTCTCAAGCGCTTTTTGCGCTTATGAGTGGACATTTTATGTCTTTTTCTTTTTTTACCGCTTGGCATAAGCTCTCCTCACTTTTTCAATTTTCTGAAATTGATAACAGTGAATTATTTCACGTTACCTTTTACTTTATTTACAAATTTCTTTGAAGGTCTGAATGCAGGAATGTAATGTTCGGGAATTACAATCGTAGTGTTTTTTGAGATGTTCCTTGCTTTCTTTTCTGCACGCTTTTTAACTATAAAGCTTCCAAAACCTCTCAGGTACACGTTCTGGTTACTTACTAATGATTCCTTTACAGATTCCATGAATGCTTCAACTGTTTTCTGAACAGTTACTTTCTCTATACCAGTTTTTTTAGAAATTTCGTTTACAATATCCGCTTTTGTCATTTTACAAAAATTTTTAATTATCAATGTTTTACAATACAATTTATTTCATCGGATTGCAAATATAAAGTAATTATTTTTATTAAAGAAATAGATTTGGGTTAAATTTGTCAATTATTTAAATTTAAAATACTCTTTATCAATAAAAATGGATTTTGGAAAAACTGTAATTGATTGGTTTTATAAAAATAAAAGAGATATGCCGTGGCGTAAAACCAAAAACCCCTACCTTATTTGGTTATCTGAAATAATTCTTCAACAAACTCGTGTTAATCAAGGTTTGTCTTATTATGAGAATTTTGTACAGGTATTTCCGAATGTTGCCTCTTTAGCCGAAGCTCCTGTTGATAAAGTTCTTAAATTGTGGCAGGGCCTTGGCTATTACTCAAGAGCAAGAAATCTGCATTATTCTGCCAGGCAAATTCATTTTTTCAATAATGACAAGATACCTGATAATTATAAAGACTTATTGAAATTAAAAGGCGTCGGTGAATATACAGCTGCAGCAATAGCTTCGATAGCTTTTAATGAGCCTGTTGCTGTTGCTGATGGTAATGTACAGAGAGTTCTGAGCAGGATATTTTGTATTTCTTCTCCTGTGAATTCCGGGGAAGGGAAAAAAGCATTCAAACAAAAAGCCTGCACATTACTTGATGAAAACAGACCGGGTGATTTCAACCAGGCGCTTATGGAATTTGGCGCATTGCATTGCACTCCCTTAAATCCTTCCTGCATGAATTGTCCTTTTGCAAAAGATTGTTGCGCATTTAGAAGAAATGAGGTAGAAAAATATCCTGTTAAACAGCTAAGGAAGAAAAGAAAGGTAAGATATTTTAATTATCTGCGGATATTATATAATAATTATACATTTCTTCAGAAAAGAACTAAGAATGATATTTGGAATTCATTATATCAGTATCCTCTGATAGAATCTTATAATGAAATGAGCAATAGTGATATAAAAAAAACAAAGGAGTGGAAAAGGTTTTTCCCCGATTATTTTTCTGAAGTTGAAATTATTGATTCCTCAGGCATTTATACTCACAATTTAACTCATCAAAAAATTCTTGCCCGTTTTTTTACAGTAAAGCTGAAATCTCTTGATAAATTTGATGCTTCCGATTTAATCAAAGTTCATAAAGATGAGTTAAATAAATATGCAATTCCAAAATTAATAGATAATTATCATAAAAATATCCAGGTATAAAAAAAAGCATAAATAAATTTGCATCTCATGAAAAATTTGTAATTTTACAATAATTATTAATCTTTTAAATTTTATTTATATGGGTATTAGCAGAGGAGTTAATAAAGTTATTCTTATTGGTAATGTTGGAAAAGATCCAGACATTAAACGTTTAGACAATGGTACTGTAATTGCTAAATTTCCACTTGCCACAAGTGAAGCGTATAAAAATCGTGATAACGAAAAAGTTACGTCTACTGAGTGGCATAACATTGTGTTCTTTCAGGCTCCGGCCGAAATAATAGAAAAATACGTAAAGAAAGGAGATGCATTATATGTGGAAGGACGCATAAGAACCCGTTCATGGGATGATAAAGATGGCAATAAAAAGTATATGACAGAAATTGTTGGTAATAATATTCAAATGCTAGGAGGAGGAGGGAAAAGTGACTCTCAATCTACCTCTCAGGTTCAGGAAAGTACCGGGGCAACTCAGGAAAACATTCCTGATGAAGGGGATGATCTTCCATTCTAGTTAACATTTAAAATTATATCGTATAACTTTGGATACAACAGAACCTTTTTTATTAAGCTCAAGCTTATTATTTAATTTTACCGATCTACATAATCTTAGTACTGAGGCAATTATTTACGGAATAATTGCCTTAGTGCTACTTATTATATTGGCTTTTATTGCAGGAACTGAAGATGCGATATTTGCCATTATACCAGCAAAAATTAAGGAGTTAAAGAGAAATCCCGATAAAAAGAATGAGTTAATTATTAAACTACTGGAGACGCCCCAAAACCTGAAGGCAACTTTCTGGATTCTAAAAAATATTTTGTACATAGGGATATTTATCATTATTGGACTTTTGTTTGGCGGAATTTTGAAGCCTATCTCTTTTACCACATGGCATTTTCTTGTTGGAATAGCAATAATCGTGATTTTTATCTTTCTTTTTAAAGAAGGAATACCACAACTTTTGTTTTCTAAAAGTAAATTTAGCTTTGCAAGGTCAATGGTGAGTATTATTGCTGTTTTCCATAAATTTTTCAGGCCCCTGAGTAATTTTATTGTAAATTCAACTTCCATTATCACCAAAAAACTGCTTAAACGAAGAAAGATTACCCTCGATGAGCTTTCTGAAGCTTTGAATTTATCCTCGCAGGAGATAAAGGGCGATGAAAATATTTTAAAAGGCATCATTAAATTCGGAAATATCGATGCGAAAGAAATTATGAAATCCCGAATTGATGTATTCGCTGTAGATATTAATACTGAATTTAATGATTTACTAGATATTATAATAAATTCGGGGCATTCGAGAATTCCTGTTTATGAAGATAGTTTTGACGATGTGAAAGGTGTTCTATACATTAAAGATCTTTTGCCATTTATGAAGGATGGCAACGATTTTAAATGGCAAGACCTGATCCGTCCGCCTTATTTTGTTCCGGAAACAAAAAAAATTAATGGATTGCTGAAAGAGTTCCAGGCAAACAAAATTCATCTTGCTATTGTTATTGATGAATATGGGGGAACTTATGGAATTGTTACTATGGAAGATATTTTAGAAGAAATTGTAGGGGAAATAACTGATGAATCTGATATTGATGAGGCATACTATTCAAAAATCAATCAGAATACTTACATTTTTGAGGGAAAAACCTTATTGAATGATTTTTATAAGATCCTGAACATTAATGATGATTTTTTTAGTGAAATGAAAGGAGATGCCGACACTATTGCAGGTATTATTCTTGAATTAAAAGGAGAAATCCCAAGGAAACATGAACTTATTACTTATAAAAATTTGACCTTTAAAGTAGAATCTGCCGATAAACGCCGCATTAAAAAAGTTAAAGTAATAATAGATTAAGCCTTATGACTATTCCCAGAAGTTTTTATGTTATTGTGGTTTGTTGTTTAATGCTTTTGGCTTCATGTAAGAAAGATAACCCTACTCCAAAGCCAAGAGGTTATTTCAGAATCGACCTTCCTGAAAAGGATTATACAACATTTTCAGATGGTTGCCCCTATACATTTGAATACCCGAAATATTCAAAAATTTACAGAGATCCATATGGTGACGGACGAAAATGTTGGCTAAATATTAATTTTCCTGATTTTAACGGGAATATTCATATTAGTTATAAAAAAGTGAATAATAATTTAGCTGAATATATTGAAGATTCAAGAGAACTTGCCTATAAACACTCTGTAAAAGCAGAGGCTATTGCAGAAAAGAAGTATGTTAATCAGGGAAATCATGTATATGGTATTCTTTATGATTTAAAAGGAAATGTTGCCTCGCCCTTGCAGTTTTTTATGACTGACAGTACAGATCATTTTTTGAGAGGTTCTTTGTATTTTCGAACTGAACCAAACAAAGATTCGCTGGCACCTGTTTTAGATTTTGTAAGAGAAGATGTTAAACATTTGATTAATACGCTGGAATGGGAATAGATAATGGCCGTAATCATTGATAAAATATTAAATCATACCTGCAGATTAGGCGTTTGGGAAATTGAGGAAAGCTATGAATGGTTGATGTCTCAGTTGAATCTTGAAGATAGTGAGAAAGAGACAGTAGAAGGATTTAAAAACAGGATGAGGAAGTTGGAGTGGTTGAGCGTCAGAGTTTTGATGAATAAAATGACACAGTCTCAACAAAGAATTATCTATAATGGCAATCGAAAACCTTTTTTGAGAGATAAATCTTATAACATAAGTATTTCTCACTCTGATCATTATACAACTGTTTTATTGTCCCCGGATCATCATGTTGGAGTAGATATTGAAAAGATGAAGCCCAAAATCGGGAGAATAGCCTCTAAATTTTTAACAAATGAAGAGTTAAAAAACGTGAAGGAAGATAACGAAACTTATCACCTTTATTTGCATTGGTGTGCCAAAGAGGCACTTTATAAATTATTTGATAAAAAGGATATTTTCTTTAAAGAGAATATATTTATTGAACCTTTTAAACCTACAGAAGAAGGGTTTATTTACGGGAGAGTGAAAACATCACAATTGCAAACCCGGGTTCCTTTGAATTATTTCAGATTGGGAGAATATTCATTGGTTTGGACATATAAATAGTAAATTATGATAATTCAACGCATAAATAACTCAAGCTCTGACAGGAAATTATTTGCCTTGCTTCTGGACCCTGAGAATTATTCTGAACGGGAAGTCGCAAATGTGTCCCAAGAGGCTGACAGAGCTGGGGTTGACTTTATACTTGTAGGTGGAAGTCTTATCAGCAAGTCGGTAGACAGTTTTATTCAGACTATAAAATCTAATTGTCGTATTCCAGTTATAATTTTTCCTGGTAGTGCTATGCAGGTATCACCAGAAGCGGATGGAATCTTTTTTTTGTCTCTGATTTCGGGGAGAAATCCTGATTTTTTAATTGGCAACCATGTAATTACATCAAAAATTTTACAAAAAACAGATCTTGAGATAATTCCTACCGGATATATTTTAGTTAACGGAGGTAAAGGAGTATCATCTGTTGAATATATAAGTAATACAAAACCAATCCCCGAAGACAAGCCCGATATTATTGTATCCACTGCACTTGCCGGACAATACCTTGGTTTAAAAGCTATGTACCTGGAAGGAGGAAGTGGTGCCAGGACAGCAATTTCCGGGGAAGTTATAACGGAAGTAAAAAAAAATATTAATGTGCCATTGATTGTGGGAGGAGGATTAAAAAATAAAGAAGATGTAAATGAGGCTTGTAGGGCAGGAGCTGACATGGTTGTAGTAGGAAATGCTATAGAACAGGATTTCTATAAGTTGCATGAAATGGTGGATTCTGTATCTTTACGTTAAGAAAAATTCATTTTTATACTAATCCGTTAAACTTTTTCGTTATATTTACGTCTATACAGTTACTAATGTTTAACTTAAAAATATTTTAGAAGATGACTGCATCATATTGGGATGAAAAATGGAAACCTGTCTATTTTGAAGGTATTGATCCGAACGAAAAGTATGAAGTATCAAATTACGGCCGGGTAAAAAGTTACAAGGTTAATAAAGATAAAGGTAATATTATTAACGGTGCATCATTAAAAGGATATAAAGTCCTTAATATAAAGCTTGATTCTGGCAAACGAACGACAAAGTATGTTCATAAACTTGTAGCTGAGAATTTTCTTAATAAAGAGAGTGAACTCCAGGAACACGTTATCCATTTGGATTTTGATAAACAGAATAACTATTATAAAAATTTACGATGGGTAACTAAAGAGACAATGTTTGAGCATCAGAAAATTAATCCTAATTATAAACGGGGAACCATAAACTATTCAAAGCTTACGGAAACAGATGTAATCCGTTTGAAAAAGAAGCTAAAAAGAGGCAAGAACAAACTTTATAAATTGGCTAAAGAGTTTGGTATTACACATACGCAACTTAACAGGATTCGTTCAGGAGAAAACTGGGGACATGTTAAAATAGACTAAAGAGGATATTAAAATATTAGTAAAAAGAGAGTGGTGTTTTTCCACTCTTTTTTTAACCACAAAAAAAGGGGCTTCATATTGATAAAGCCCCTTTTTGTAATTTTATTATCTGGCAGGAAATTTTTACATCATTCCTGGCATTCCGCCACCCATTCCTCCTGCTGCAGCAGCTGCATTGGCAGCGGCATTGTCATCATCTTCTTTTTCATCAACAAGTACACATTCTGTAGTTAAGAACATACCTGCGATAGATGAAGCATTTTCAATTGCAATTCTGGCAACTTTTGTAGGATCAATTACTCCGGATTCATTAAGCTTTTGGAATTCTCCAATACGTGCGTTGTATCCGTAGTCATCTTTTCCGTTCTTTACTTCGTTAACAATGATAGACCCTTCAACCCCCGCGTTTTCAGCGATTTGTCTCAGAGGTTCTTCAATTGCTCTTTTGACAATTGCAATACCTGTGGTTTGGTCCTGGTTATCTCCCTCAAGAGATTCCAGTTCTTTAATTGCTCTTATGTAAGCAACACCACCACCAGGAATAATTCCTTCTTCTACTGCAGCTCTTGTTGCACTTAAGGCATCTTCTACACGGTCTTTTTTCTCTTTCATTTCCACTTCACTTGCTGCACCAACATAAAGAACAGCTACACCACCAGCTAATTTAGCCAGGCGTTCCTGCAATTTTTCTTTGTCATAATCAGAAGTGGTATTTTCAATTTGCTTCTTAATCTGTGAAACTCTTGCGTCAATATTCTTTTTATCACCGTTTCCATTAACGATGGTAGTATTTTCTTTATCCAGTGTAATCTTCTCTGCACTACCTAACATATCTAGTGTAGCATTTTCAAGAGTCAGGCCTTTGTCTTCTGTAATGACAGTACCTCCTGTCAGAATGGCAATGTCTTCTAACATCTCTTTTCTTCTGTCACCAAAGCCTGGTGCTTTTACAGCTGCAACTTTTAGAGAACCTCTCATTTTGTTCACAACGAGAGTGGCCAGAGCTTCACCTTCAATATCTTCACCAATTATTAATAATGGCTTACCGCTTTGAGCAGTTGATTCCAGGATTGGCATAAGATCTTTCATTACTGACACCTTTTTGTCTGTGATCAGGATGTAGGGATTGTCGAGTACAGCCTGCATCTTTTCACCGTCAGTAACGAAATAAGGTGAAATATAACCTCTGTCGAATTGCATTCCTTCAACAACATCAACGTGAGTTTCAGTACCTTTTGCTTCTTCAACAGTGATGACACCTTCCTTTTTAACTTTTCCCATTGCCTCTGCGATGAGTCTGCCAATTTCTGAATCGTTGTTGGCGGATATTCGCGCAACCTGTTCTATTTGCTCACTTGATTCACCAATGGTATGAGATTGACTTTGTAAGCTTTCAATTACTTTTTTTACTGCTTTGTCAATTCCTCTTTTCAGATCCATTGGGTTGGCTCCTGCTGTAACGTTCTTAAGACCAACATTTACCATTGATTCAGCCAAAACTGTTGCGGTTGTAGTTCCATCACCTGCATCATCTGCAGTTTTAGAGGCTACCTCTTTAACCATTTGAGCTCCTACGTTCTCATAACTTTCGGAAAGTTCAATTTCTTTTGCTACGGTTACACCATCTTTTGTTACCTGGGGTGCACCATATTTTTTTTCAAGAACAACGTTTCTACCTTTTGGTCCTAAAGTAACTTTTACAGCGTTTGACAATTTATTGATGCCAGCTTTAAGGGCATCTCTCGCTTCAATATCAAATTTTAATTCTTTAGCCATTTTTTTGATTTTTTTATAATTGTTTGTACTTAATTTATTTTTAAATTATTAAACTGATTTATTCAACCATTAAAATATCATCTTCGCGCATAATCAGAAAATCTTTTCCATCCAGGTTGATTTCAGTTCCGGAATATTTACCGTAGATAACAATGTCTCCTTCTTTTACTGTCATTGGTTCATCCTTTTTTCCATTACCTACAGCAACGACTTTGCCTTTTTGTGGTTTTTCTTTAGCGGAATCCGGAATAATGATTCCACTGGAAGTCTTTTCTTCTGCTTCTTGCGGTTCTACCAGAACCCTGTCTTTTAGTGGTTTATGTTTCATTTTTTGGTGTTTTTAAGGTTATACTTATAATTCGTTGGTCGGTATATCATATTTTATGCCAAATAAAAATACGAATTGTTATTATAGAAAAAGGAAGATAATTTTAAGAACACCTCATAAGTGTAATTAACTGTATTTAAGGTATTTGAGTTGTGAAAAAGACTTTGATTATGATCAGAAAGAGTTAATTTTTTTGTTGGAAAGAAAGTGAAGAAAATAAAAAAGGTGTCAGGATAAGTGACATCCTGACACCTTTTTTTTTATATTTTAAGATATTATTCTTCTGGATTTTCTGGTAATTGAGGATTGTTTCCTCCCTGATTTTCACCTTCTTGCTGAACAGGGAAAGAGGGCATTTGTGAGGGATCAATTGCGTTTTCAATTTTATCCTCAATTTTAGATTTGCTACCTTCTGATCCTCTTTTTATTGTCATACTTGCCAGAAGGCTTAGTACTAGAAGGCTTACAGCCAACGTCCATGTGGCTTTTTCAAGAAAATCTGCGGTTTTTCTTACTCCCATTACCTGATTTGATCCTGCAAAGTTTGATGCCAGTCCTCCACCTTTCGAATTTTGAATTAATACGATCAATATCATGAGGACACATACAATTATGATCAATACTGACACTAATAAATACATATCTGCTTTTCTTTTTATTATTGTTTGTTAATTTTATTTTCTAGTTTAGTAATTTGCTCTGCAAAGTAATCATTTTTTTCTGGATATTTCAAACTTAATTTTTTATAAGTTGAAATTGCTTTTTCATAATAACCTTGTTTTATATACAAAGTCGCCAGTTTTTCGCTTATTAAATCGTTTGTTTCTTTTGTGCTTTCAACCGACATATCTTTTTTATTTTTTTCATCTACTTCTGGTGTTTTTATTTCAGGGGTTTCTTTTAAAAATTTATTAATCAGATCATCTTCGCTTGATTCATCTTCAATATCATCCTGGTAATCCTGAATGTTAAAGTATTCGCTTCTGATTTTTTTCTTGCTGATTTTTTCTTTTTTGTCAACTTCGCCTTCTTCCAGTTCAAATTTATCATTTTCTTTTTCATTTTTCTGAACTGTAGTTTTATGATTTTTTTCCGGTTCAATTTTTTTATAATTAACGCCTTTAGAAGGGGATTTATCGAGTATGAAAAAATCTTTACTTCCTGAATCTTTTTTATTTTTTTCATCAGATTCATTCAGTTGTTCTGAAATTGTATGAGAAATTCGGTTTCTCAGTTCTTCTCTTGAATACTCTTTTTCTTTCAGCTGCGCATTTTCATTCTGGATAATTGATTTGTTTTCATCTGCAGCTTTAGGTTCTTTTTGATTTACTGACGTTGATTTTTTTAATTTATTTTCAATGAAATTAATTTTTTTCAGGAGATTGGCTCTGTCTTTAATATATATTGATGTTTTTTCGAGGTATTCTCTGAATCTTGGATCTTCAATGATTTTAAGGTTAACAATAAACAACGCATGAGCTGTTTCAAAGTAGGGATATTTTTTTATTAGAGCGCTTAGCTCTGATAATGAGTATTCATTCAGTTCCTCCGGATGATTTATATATTGTATGATTTCTTTTGCCTGCATGTTGTTTACCAATTAACTACAGCTTTGTTAAAAATGTCCTGAACAATTTTTTCAGTTATTTTTTTCACTAATTCATCTTCAACGTCTGATAAATTTTTTGCTGCATCAAATTCTTCATATTGAGAAAATGAGGTTTCATAATTATTTTCAGGATGTTTGACATTCGTAAAAATAACGTTTACAGTTATTGTTAACCTGGTCATAGAAGCTCTTTCATCTCCACCAACTGCAACAGGTTCTGTGTTATAGTCTGTGATTTCCCCGGAAAGCTCCAGGTCTCCTCTTCTCCCTACTAAAGTTAGTCTGGTTTGGCTTTGAAATTTGTCTTTTAGCTCGTTTGTAAAATAATTTTCAAAATTTGCAGGACCTCTGGGTGCCCGGTTTGGAAAATCATTTATTGTAATGGTTTCTACATCCGGCTCAATATTAGCTCCTCCCATTGAGTATTGAATTGTGCAACGAGTAATCGAAATAAGTATGGTTATAAGTATTAAGTATTTAATTCCAATTTTCATCTGTTTAAATTTTTAATTTTAGCGTTCAGATGTAGCTCGCCATGATCAGAAAAATAAGGAACACAAACTATTTTTGGCTGTTCTATAATCATTTCGGTGTGTGTTAAGTTTTTTATCATGGCTTGGTAGATTTTATCCTAAGTTATATTCTTTTATCTTTCTGTAAAGTGTTCTTTCTGAAATGCCCAGATCTTCAGCAGCATATTTCCTTTTTCCATTGTGTTTTTCCAGTGCCTTCTGGATGAGTTCTATTTCTTTATCCTGCAATGATAATGATTCTTCCACGTACTCTTCAGTATCTTCAATATTTGGATTGTCAATAATTTCCTTTTGGGATTCAGGCTTTTCTTGTATATTATCAATTGTATTTGCAGTGTCTTCATTTAAAGTTTTCATTAACTGCTGGTTGTCTTTTTGCACCTGGTCAACATCGGCTCCTTTATGTATGATGTCATTTACCAGCTTTTTTAAATTATTCATATCATTTTTCATATCGAAAAGGATTTTATACAAGATTTCCCTTTCGGAAGAAAATGTTTCTTCATCCACTGTATTTTTTTTATAGAGAGCAGGAAGTTTTTCTTTTTGATAATCAGGGATGTATTTTTTTAATGTTTCTTCATCAATGGTCCTGTTTTGTTCTATAACAGATAGCTGCTCAGTTATATTCTTTAATTGTCTGACATTACCCGGCCAGTGAAAGCTCATTAATACTTCTTTTGCATCTTCTGTGAGCTTAATTGGCGGCATTCTGTAATGTTCAGCAAAATCTGTAGCAAACTTTGAAAAAAGCAGAAGAATATCATCTCCTCTTTCTCTGAGAGGGGGGATTATTATTGGTACAGTATTAAGCCTGTAATATAAATCTTCTCTGAATTTATTTTCATCAATACTTTTCAGAAGATCAACATTTGAGGCTGCGATTACCCGGACATCAGTTTTCAGCACATTGGAAGAACCCACTTTAAAAAATTCTCCGGTTTCCAAAACCCGAAGTAATCTAACTTGTGTAAAAAGTGGCAATTCAGAAACTTCATCCAAAAAGATTGTTCCTTTGTGAGCCACTTCAAAGTAACCTTTCCTGCTTTCATGAGCCCCTGTAAAGGAACCTTTTTCATGTCCAAATAACTCAGAATCTATTGTTCCTTCTGGTATAGCTCCACAGTTAACCGGAATATATTTTCCATGTTTTCTTGAGCTGAATTGATGTATTATTTGAGGGAATGCTTCTTTTCCTGTACCGCTTTCTCCTGTAATAAGTACAGAAAGATCGGTTGGCGCCACTTGTTTTGCTGTGTCAATGGCACGGTTCAGCTGTGTGGAATTCCCTATTATCCCAAATCTTCTCTTGATTCCCTGAATATCCATTTATTAATAAATTTTTTTACACTTTTTGTTTATTGAACAGAATCCTGACAAAATTACAATTTTCTTTTCATTTTTTTTAATTTTAACCACCTTTTATTAAACGATTTAAAAGCTTATATATTTTACTGACAATTAGTCACTAGCTTGTTTTTATAAATATTTCTTTATGTTTGTTTTAAAAATAGTACTATGAATTTTATTGGAATTGTTCCCGCCCGGTATGCTTCATTCAGGTTTCCTGGAAAGCCTCTTGCAGAAATACAAGGGAAGAAGATGATAGAAAGGGTTTATGAACAGGCAGGTAAAGTATTGGAGCATCTTTGGGTTGCTACCGATGACAAAAGAATTGCCGATGAGGTGAGCAGATTCGGTGGAAAAGTTGTGATGACCAGTAAAGAGCATGCAAGTGGTACAGACAGGGTTGCCGAGGCGATTGACATTATTCAGCAAAAAACGGGGCTTCAATTTGACATTGTTGTTAATATTCAGGGTGATGAGCCATTTATTCAGCCGGGGCAGATCGAGGAATTAACTAGTTGCTTTGATGATCAGGATGTTGATATTGCAACACTGGTTAAATTAATAGAAAAAAATGATGAAATATTTAACCCTAATATCCCAAAGGTTATTTTGAACCAGAACAATGAGGCTTTGTATTTTAGTCGTTCTCCTGTTCCCTATATCCGGAATGTGCATAAAGAAAACTGGCATACTTGTCACAATTTTAAAAAACATCTGGGGATGTATGCCTATAGGACCCAGGTATTAGAAGCCATAACAAAAATTAAGCCCTCTCCGCTGGAGAAGGCTGAATCCTTAGAACAAAATCGTTGGCTTGAATGGGGCTATAAGATAAAAGTTTCGTATACTCGTTTTAAAAATTATCCTATTGATACACCCGAAGATATCGAGAACTTACCCCATTTTTAACAGATTATATATTTAGCATGAGTTCGATGTAAGTATAGCAACCTAAGCCCGAATATTCAGATAACCCCAACTTTCAAATTAGGGTTTTGCAGGGCTTTCAAAAATCATCGGCTCTTTCTTATAAATTACCCCAGTTTAAAGGCTGGGGTAATCTGATTATTAATTGATTAAGAGATTGTCTGTTAAGTCGGATTCTGATTATTTTGCTTTATTTCCCAGAAGCATTATGTCATCAATTTCCCATGTTTTTGATGCACTTGCTGTTGATGTATATACAAATGCAATATGCAGATTCGTTGTAAGATAAGATGAAAGATCAACTTCTCCACTAAAAACCCAGTTCCAATTACCTGTAGAAAGGGTTACCTGGTTTGTGATATCTGTCCAGGTAGCAGTTGATGGGGCACCTTCCGTATAATTTGTTGAAATTTTTACCTGGATATCATTACCTGAATAATTGCATGCATTGTAGAAGGAAAAGGTTTCATTCGTATATTGATTCATGTTGAATGCAGGAGAGATTAACCAGTCTTCATTGTCTGTACCATCTCCAAACCCTGACATATTCGCGTAATGATTATTATAATGTTCTTCAATAGTCCATTCTGAAGCTCCTTCAACATTGTAGGTTGTCCAGTTGCCAAATGAAGAATTTTCAAAATTTTTCACAATGGCTAAGAAACGATCTCCATCCATATCTAATTCTTCAGGAGTTCTAATGTATAATTGCATGTCCTGGTCGTATTGGCCAACAATTGCAGTAAAGGAACCATTTCCATTAGGAACCGGTTCATTGGCAAAATTGGCATAACCACTTGTTCTAACAATAATTGTTTTTCCCTGGTTATCGATTAAATTTGTATTCCTTGATTCCTGGGTTTGTGCATTTGCATAAGTTTTTGAGGTATCATCGGGAATAAATTGAACGTTATTCAATTTTACAAGCTTGCCCTGGTATTCGTCTCGGTTATTTTGTATCTGGCTTATTGTTGTAACCTCGGGTTCCACTTCAACTTCTGTATCCAGTTTAATAACATGTCGGTTGATATCAAAACCTTCTCCATCCGGGGCGTCGATCTGGAAAAGTTCTCTGTAGGTTCCAATTTTTAAACCTTTTAAATAGATTCTTACAGAGTCTCCCTGATAAATTCCACCGTATCCTTCCTGGTGTATTGCAATTGCACCTGTTTGGTCCTGAATGTAAGCAGTTTTGTAAATGTTTCCTGTTTTATCATCCATTGTTACCACTGCATAAAGTGAAGCGGCAGTATCAATGACAAACTCTCCTTGTTGAGCATAAAGGTCTTTTAACTCTTGTATGGTAACTATCTTACCTATATCAAGGGTGTTTTCCGGGGGAAGATCAAAATCTTCTTTTACGCAAGCACTCAAAATTGCTGCAATTGCTACGATTAGTAATACTTTTATGTTTTTCATGATATTTAGTTTTTTATTTTTTTAGAAACGGAATGAAAGAATTAAATAGAAATTTCTGCCATAGGCATAGTAATAACGAGGAGGAAATTCATCAAGATTGAATGATTCATAGTCAAATCTTAATTTTTCATATCCTCCTGTATTAAAGTCTTTTTTATCAAGTATGTTATCTACATTCAGAAAAAGACTTAAATAATAGTCACCAATTTTCCAGGATTTGCCACCTGTAAAGTCTAGAGAGAAAGCATCAGGAAGTTTTTCCTGTTCTGTTATTTTTTCAGCCATCTCTTTTCCATAGGGTGAATCCAGGTCAAGTCCGGCTATTGCTTCTTCAGTTCTTCTGGCAGGGTTAAAACTGAGGTACGTATCAGTGAAATAATTGGCGCTTATTTCAGCCCACCAGTAGTTCGGACTGCTGTAATTTAACCCTAATGAACCAGCAGTTTGCGGGGTGCCGGACACAAAAAAGTTTTTAACATAGACTGTTTTATTTTCAGTAACTCTTGAGGTATTGTCTTTTACAATTGAAACTTCAGGTCTTGAGCTATAAACATATTTCCCGAAAGCACCTGCACCAAGAATACTGAAACTGGATGAGATTTTTCCTTCCAGTCCGATTTCTACTCCCTGGTAAGTTTTATCAATACCTGTCATTACGTAATTAACAAAAGTTCTGTTTATGTCATGGTAGAAACTAATAACATCCGTCTGATCCTTTATTTGTGTATAATATAAACTTGCTCTACCTTGAATATAAGGGGTTCTGATGACATAATCAAGATCCCCGCTTAATATTTTTTCGCTGGTTAATCCGTCAACAACGTGATCCCTTGTTCTGGGTGATACGTATGATTCTCTGAAATAAGGGGCTTGAGTAACATAACCCACATTCCCTTTAATAATATGGCGACCTGTTATTTTATAGGTTCCACCGGCATGAATTCTGTAATTCAGGAAGTTTTGTTTTTCAGAATCTCCAAAGGATTCTTCCGGGAATTTTCCATTTTTCATGTAGCCGGTTCTAAAGAATTGAGTTGTAGAAACACCCAGGCTCATATAATAATCAAATTTGTTGTATTTGAAATCTGCCGTACTCCAGAATTTTAATTTGGAAACATTGGCATCATAATCGTATCCGAATTTATCTCCTTCTTTGACTACACGATTATAATTATTCAGATCGTTTTGTTTTATCTTATCCAGGTTGTCAAAGTCCCAGCTTAAATCTCCTCTTTCTGCAAATTTGTCAATATCCACCCAGTATTCGCCTCCAAGCAAATCCGCTATTTCTTTATAATGCCTTCCTGTATAGTTGATGTATGTCAGATTGCTTATTATCTCAGTATTTTCATTCAGTTTATATTCAAGTGTTGAGTTGAAAGTATATTGGGTTCGATCTGTAAGCCTGTCTTCCATAAAATATTTTGATCGGATGCCAGTATATGAATCTCCGTCAACATTAGAAGGATTTTGAACCGTGAATAAACCAAGATTTTTGTTTGCGTTAATGAAATAATCCCAGTCTAATTGTTTCATCTCCCATTCTGCATCAGGCGATTCGGGGAGGTTTCGATAGTATACAGGCCTGGGGTCTTTGCTATCGTACCAGGTTAATCTTTCTTCACCTCTTGTACCAAATGCAAATGCAAAGCCTGATTTTACATTTATTTTTTCATTTACATTCCAGTAATGGTTGACAAGAATATTAGGTTTGTGTTTATGGCTGACGCGTGAATTCCTTTTCTTACCATCCTGGTATCCCCAATTAGGATTGTAGAAATTGGTGCCGGCTGCTTCATATGCAATTTGTGGGGCTCCACCTCTTTTACCTCTTCTTCTGGGAGCACCAAATGCTGTTACAGATATTGAGTGGTCATCATTTAGCTTTTTCTCAGCCGCGAGAAAATAAGCATATGCATCATAGAATGTTCCGGGGATGTATCCTTCCTGGGCCCACCTGTGTGATCCCGATACAGTAAAAGCCCAGTCGTTTTCGAGCAAACCGGTTGAATAGGTTCCCATAACTCTGTTGTTGTAATTCCTGTTTGCAGCGGCATAAGAACCTTTAAAGCCCGGGTATTGTTTTGTAGCCCTTGTAACAATGTTGGTTACTCCTCCGATTCGTGGTGTTGAAAAATCAGACTGGCTGAAACCATAAATAATTTCTTTGTTTCTTGTGGCATCGTTCAGTCCGCCCCAGTCCGACCATACAGGCCATCCTGATTCTACATCGTTCATAGGGATTCCATTCATAAAAATTTCGGAATACTTTGAGTCGTATCCTCTCATTTTGAAACGGGCAATTCCGAATTTGTAAGCAGCTGTTGAAACAAAAATATCTTCCGAAGAGTTGAGCAGTCCTGAAATCATCTGTTCTCCCTCACCGCTCATTTCTGATTCACTAAGTGTAACAACAGGCATTTCTTTACTTTCCGATTCTGTACCGGTGTAGTTTAGAAATATTTCTCCAAGATTTTGGGTTTTTCCTTCTTCCAGTTTAAAAGGAATTTCTTTGGTTTCATATTCTGTATATTTAATTACCAGAATTCCTTTCAGGATAGGTGTCTCTATCTTAAAAGATCCGTCACGTCCCGTGGAAGCCTCATGGTCAGTGGATTGTATGGCCACTGTTGCTCCTCTTATCGGATCGGTTCGTTTTGCATCTAAAACTTTACCTGATAAGGTGGCTTTTTGTGAAAAACCTTGAAAAGCAATAAATAACAAGGTTAAGAGTGTGATCGTTTTTTTCATTAAGATTATATATTTGAAACGTTCGTAAATGATTTTAAAAATTGGGGATTGCAATATTATAAAAAATTATGGTACGGTCTTTCATTTTTTATTTCTTCATAAATATAATAATTGAGTTTTATAACCACTTAAACATGGTTGGATTCTTTTCAGACAGTATTGTTTAAAAATAATGAGAATAAAATTCTCCGGGTTATTACATTTGTCAAAAAATTTTATTTAAAATTGTTGTCTAAATTTAAATAAAAAATTATGCATTTATCAGGTAAATATCTATTAATTGCTTTTCTTATTCTTTTTACTATTAAGACAGGTAATTGCCAGAAACAATACAAATTGGCTACAGTCGCTTTTTATAATGTTGAAAATTTATTTGATACTATTAATCAACCAGAGGTTGAGGATGAAGAATATCTCCCGGAAGCCGAGAAAAACTGGGATACTGAAAAATATAATCAGAAACTGGAGAATTTGTCCAAAGTAATTTCTATCATTGGTGAAGAATTGTCGCCACAACCGCCTGTTGTTTTAGGTGTTTCAGAGGTTGAGAATCGAGGTGTGCTTGAGGACCTTGTTAAAACTCCAAAGCTAAAACCTTATAATTATGGGATTGTACACTATAATTCTCCTGATGAAAGAGGTATTGATGTAGCTTTATTGTATCAGAAAGATGTATTTGAAGTAACTAATAGTAATTCTGTAGAAGTAGAATTCCCAGATAAACCAGATTATCTTACACGTGATCAGTTGGTTGTATCAGGCATTCTGGACGGAACTCCTGTACACTTTATAGTAAATCACTGGCCATCAAGGTATGGAGGAGAAAAAAAGAGTCGTCCTTTCCGAAATAAGGCCGCACAGGTATGTCGCTCAATTGTAGACTCAATTATGAAAGTGGAAGATGATCCACGTATTGTGGTTATGGGAGATTTTAATGATGACCCCATCAACCAAAGCGTTAAGAAATATTTAAATACAACCGGAAAAAAAAGAAAAGCTGACGACAGAGTTTTGTATAATCCGATGTATAAAATGTATAAAGATGGAATTGGTACACTGGCTTATCGCGATCAATGGAATCTGTTTGATCAGCTTATCATTTCAGAGGAGTTGCTGGAGGATGATGAAGATTACTACCGTTATTACAAGGCTAAAGTATTGAACAGGGACTTTATGAAACAACAGGAGGGTCGGTATAAAGGGTATCCAAAGAGAACTCACGCAGGGGGTATTTACCTGGCAGGGTACAGCGACCATCTACCTGTTTATGTGTTCTTAATCAGGGAGTTAGATGATTAGCGTTTAAGAGATCCTGACAGTATTTTCTTAATAATTTTACGAAAATTTCATTTTTATTTGCGTTTATTCTGAATTCATTGCGTTAAATAATTTAGAGTAAGGTGTTTTTTTATTTTTTATACTTTGGTCGATAAGTTAAAAACCAGCTAATTTTATTATTATGCCAATGTGCCCTTATGCACATAAATGCAGGCTTTATCAGAACAAGCTTTTTCAGGATTTGAATTCCGAAGATATATTTAAGAAGATATATTGCGATACAAAAAAATTCAAAAACTGCAAAAGACAACATAGTTTTGAATCATTTGGTGAATGTCCTGATTTTGTAATGCCCAATTCTGATTATTCTCTCTCCTATATTGAACGTAAGATACTGGAAGAAAAAGAGTTTTTTAGTAAAATTAACCAGGATTTACATAATACCTGATCTATTTTATTTTAACAACTATTTTATCAGCAATTTTCAGGGCCGTGGTTAATGTATTGATATCCGGGAAAAGTTCACCGGTTGCACCATAAGGATGACTGTGTCCGACAGGTTTCATTTCGTATTCCTTTTTTTCATCTTTCATGTTTATTACAACTTCATACACCAGGGCGGGTTGTGCTGATTTTAGGTATTCCTTGTTCCCGGGGTATTTATCATTGTACCAGTGTTCGTTCCAGTCCCATGACTGATTGATTTCCAGTAAAATTCTGAAGGAATCTGCAAAGATTTTGTTGGTTTTTGTTTTAAGAATAAAATTGCTTGTGGGTGTAGCTCCGGTATATGCATCTATTACAGGATTGTCTGGTGTGGGTATAAAAAGGCTGTCTTTAGTTTTACCTTTTCTCTTATGTCCCCAATAGGGTAGTGCGGCTGGAATTTTTTTAGGACCAGGAATCCATTCACCTTCTTTGGTTCTTCCATAATCGAATCTTCCTTTTGCAATTGATTCTGCTACATAAAGAGAATGAATAAAATTACCCTCCATATCTTCCACCCATATTGCAAAAAGAGGGAAATAGTGTTTTAAGCCTTTTTGAAATTCTATTTCAATTGAAACACCTTCTCCTTTTTCATTGGTTTTCAGAATATCATAATCACCTGGAGTTTTCTGGCCAATTCCGTTCATTATGAATAAGAAGAATACAATGCCTGTGAGTATTGATTTCGTTTTCATCTTTACCATATTTTTAAAATTCAACGATTATGCCTATTGAAGGAAGAACATTTCCTGATTCTTCTACTTCTAGTTTTTTCAATTCGTATTCATTGGGGTTATTAGGATCTATTACGGGATCTCCGTTTTTATCTAGTTCCTGAACCAGCTTAGGAGGCTCGTCAGCTGTGAAATTATAAACATTCTGGACATCCAGGTAGAGCATCAAAGACCACTTGTCAAAAAAGTATTGCTTATCAATTCTAACATCCAGTTGATGAAAGGCATTAAGTCTTTTTTCATTAAAACTGTTGTAGTCCAGGTAACCTCTTCCCCTTGCATTCCATGCTGAAATCTGACTTGATTTTTCAACATCCAGGGGAGTGTATGGAGTACCACCTACAAACCTCCATTTGAAACCGAAATCCCAGTTGTTTTTAAAACTCCTTGTTGCGGTAAGAGATATTATGTGTTGATTGTCCCATTTTGAGGGAATATAATTTCCTGTAAAGTTAAGGTTTTCATTGGTTTCTTTAAATTCACTTCTAACCAGGGTATAAGCAAGGACCACATTGAAATCCAGCAGGTTCTGGTGTCTTGCAAGGACTTCAAGTCCGTAAGCTCTTCCTTCAGCAATTGATCGTACTTCTTCATCTCCATATGACCCAAAATCTGCACCTTTATTTGCCAGCGCTATTGAGTCGTTCAGAGAAAAGGGATAATTGGTATAGTTTTTATAAAATCCTTCAAGGGAAATTTTAGACTCTTGGTTAGGCAGGAACTGGATACCGCCTACTATATGATCTGCCTGGATATATTTTAAATTGTTCTTTTTATTGATAAGAGTCCCTGTGCCATCGGTATAGCCTAAAGTTGTGTATGGAGGTAACTGAAAATATCTACCGGTATTGAAATTTAGCGACCACTGAGAGTTCAGTTTATAGGATGCTGAAAATCTTGGGGAAAACTGGCTAAGCGGATTGCTCATGGATGATGAATAGTTATTCGCATCAGTTCTGAAACCTAATGAGAGTGACAATTTATCATTAAAAATGCTTTTGCTTACCTGGCCAAACAAGCTCCATTGAAATAGGTTCAGGTCTGATGAGTAGTCTATTGTAACCGGCTGACCGTTGATAAAGGATTTACGGAATGTTTCATTGGTATATTGTGCATATTCTAATCCAACACCTGCATTTATTTTATAACCATTGGTACGGGTAGTATTTTCATATCTGAATTTGTTTTCTGCTTCTGTTGAGTTATAATCAAGTGTCTTCAGGGAATCTACTTCAATATTATCCTGGTATTTGTAAGACCTGTTTTTCAGATAATTTCTGCTTATTACATAGGTGTCATAACTGTTTTCCCTGAAGTGTTTATAAACTGCTCCGATTGTATAATTCCTTTGCGTATTTACCGGGATATAATCGAGAATGTATCTTTGTGATTCCGTGTCGTTCGCTTTTTTGTTAAGCTCGAAATCATCAATGGCACCCAAACCAATAAAAGTCAACTGGTTTTTTTCATCAATCCGGGTTCTTGATTTAAACTGGAAATCATTAAATGTAGGCAAAAAAGGTAGTTCAAGAACCTGGAAGAGAAGTTGCAGGTATGACCTTCTTGCCGAAAAAATAAAGGTAGTTTTATCACCTATTGGGCCATCGAGTGTTAAAGAAGCTTCTGAAGCTCCAATTGCCCCTTGTACTTCCAGCTTTTCTCCATTTCCGTTAACCTGTTTAAAATCCAGCACTGAACTTAAAGCTCCTCCGCGGTTAGCCGGGAATGCACCAGAATAGAAATCAACTTCCCTTATAAAGTCAACGTTTATGATCCCTACAGGTCCACCGGAAGCGCCCTGGGTAGAAAAGTGGTTCAGATTAGGTATTTCAACACCGTCAAGATAAAAAACATTTTCACTCGGGCCACCCCCTCTTACAATTACATCATTTCTGAAAGAAACGCTGGAGGAAACTCCAGGAAAAGACTGTATCACTCTTGAAATGTCTCTGTTGGCCCCGGGATTTTTTTCAATTTGTTCAACCCCTATTCGCCTGAGAGAGACAGGACTTTCTTTTTGCATCCTGAAAGGAGAGGCTTTGACAACTACACTTTCAATTTGTTCTGTTTTTTCTTTGAGTGGAATTTCAATATAGCTGGTTTTTGCATTCGTAACCATAAATGATTCTGTAACATAGGTCTCGTAACCTATAGATGAAACCTTCAATTTCACATACCCTGGTTTCAAACCTGTAAAAGAAAATTCTCCATCATAATTAGATACCGAACCGATGGTGGTTTCCCAAATGACAATATTGGCAAAAGGAACAGGCTCGTTACTTTGAGCATTGTATACACGTCCTTTTATAGTTCCTTTTCCTGGCTGACTTATTACAGAATAATGTGATATAAAAATTAGTATTAATACAAGGAATAATCTTTTCATCATTTAATTTTTAAGTAATATACAATTTTTAAATGATTTTTGTTTAAAAAAGGCCTTAAAAAACTAAACATATTTTTTAAATAATTAAAAATAAATATATTACTTTAACTACAAAAGAAAAAAATAAAGGTACAGGAATACGATTAAGAAATTTATTCAGGAATTTGTGGTTTTTCCTTTGAGAAATGGAGCCTTTGTTTTAATACCCATTCATTTTTTGAACTATTCCAACGGTAAAATAATTTTTCTGACAATTCATCTTTTTCATTGTAAATGAATTCTTTTTTAGTGGCATTGTTCCAGATTTTCTCATTATAATCCCAGTACTTGAGTATCTCACCTGTTTTATTTTTCTTGGAGTACTCAAAATTATATTGTACTCCATTGATCCATTTGTTTAATCCGGGATTCCATGTTGCACGGGTTTCCTGGGTTTTTTGACTTCTGAAGTTGTGTCTCATTAAATATCTTCCACGTTTTTCCCATCTTTTTTCTTCCTGGTCCCAGGAATCTACAATGGCTTTATCAGGTGCTCCGAATCCATTGTAGTAATAAAAAGAATACTTCTGATGATCAAACCATTTACCAATTCCCGGTTTAAATATTTTTATGAGGATGTTGCTTTTTTCACCTTTCCGGTTATATTCTATTAGATAACGGACTGTGCTAAACCATTTTCCGACAGCTTTTTTCCATTCCTGGTAAAGAATTTCACTTTTATTTCCTTTGCTGTCATAAGTTATTGTCTTTAATTCAACATTCATCCAGTCTTCCAAAGCTTCTTTCCACTGTTGCCTGAGGTTCTCTATTACCTCTCCCTGATCGTTATAACTTTTTAATACTCGTTTTTTATTTTCCCACTTTTTTGAATTGTTATTCCATCTTTGTTCATATTGAGCAACAACCTGGTGTTTGGTTTTATAAAAATGGAGTTTTCTGCCGTAAACTTTCCACTGGTTCGAATCTTTGTCCCACTCAAAAATATAAGTTGTATCAATCTGTTTGTTCTGAAAAGATTGAATGATAGAATCCCTGGCAGAAATTTTTTCCGTGGGTGTTTCCTGTGCTTTTAATCCCGTGAGGGTGAAAAAAGATACAAGGAAAACTGCTGTATATTTTATTATTGGAATTTTCATAACTGTACCCTTGTTGTTCACATTTTTAAGTTACAAAATATAAACAAGGATATCAAGACTTTTGTTTACTCACTACTAATCCCTATTGAGCTTAAGAAAGCTTTCAATTCTGCATCTCTGCCAAGAAAATCTTTTACTATTTTTGTTTCTTCAACTGATGAGCCTTTTGAAAGAACTTTTTCTCTGAATTTCCTTCCGTTTTCTTTTTTTAATATTCCATTTTCTTTAAAAAATGCAAACATGTCTTCTGCATAAACTTTCGCCCATAGATATCCATAATATCCGGCAGCATAGCCAAACAGGTGGCCAAATCCTGCCTGGAAATGAGTGCCCTCCATATATTCAAAATGAGTTAATTTATTCTGGAGCTTTTCAACTATTTGGGTGGTGGTCTCCGCAGAGTTTTTAGGGTCATACTGGTCATGATATGTCATATCGAGCATTCCATAAAAAACTTGTTGCTGGGTAAATAATCCGGAACCTACATTCTTGGCTTCAGTCATTTTTTTATGCAACTCCTCCGGTAAAATTTCTCCAGTTTTATAATTTTTTGCAAACAGTTTAAGAGATTCGTATTCCCATGCCCAGTTTTCGAAGATTTGTGAGGGAACTTCAACAAAATCCCGCTTAGTATTCGTTCCGGATTGAATTGAAAAAGGTGCTTCTGTAAGGAGGTCGTGCATAAGATGGCCAAATTCATGAAAAAGCGTTACTACATCGGAGTGGGGCAAAAGCGATGGTTTCTTGGCTGTGGGTTTTGGGAAATTGGTTACCAGGGAAGCCACTGGTTTTTGGTAACCGTTGCCTGTTTTTTTCCCTGGAATCATTGAAAAACAGGCAGCATGGTTAAATTTATTTTCTCTTGGGAAAAGATCCAGGTAAAACCATCCAACAGGTTTATTGTTTTCTGTGATTTCAAATAATCTTACATCTTTATGCCATACCGATGGCTCTTTTATTTCTTCTATGTTGATTCCATAAAGATTCTGTGTGATTAAAAAGAGTCCTTTCAACACATTATTTAATTCGAAGTATTCTTTAAGTTTTTCCTGGTCTATGTGATAATCTTCCTTAAGAAGCAATGTGCTGAAATAGGAAGATTCCCATGGCTTAATTTTTTTAGCATCTTCGTTATATTGTTTTTTCTTTTCTAAAAGGGTTTTATAGTCCTTTTCCGCCTTATTTTTTACCTTTTCCCAGATCGATTCTTCGAATTCCCACACGGTTTCTGGTTTTTCTGCCATTCGGTTTTCAAGTTTATATTCAGCAAAACTTTTATAACCGAGAATTTTAGTAAGTTCTTTTCTTTTTTTTAGTAGTTTAACCAGTACATCGAGGTTCTTATCGGAAGCAATGTTTTTGAATTTTTCAGAAAGAGTTTTCCTTGCTTTGTCTGATTTTGCATACTTCATAAAAGGGAAATAGGAGGGGTAGGTCATGTCGATTACGTATTTCCCGTCTTTTTGTTTCCTGGCTTCCTTGTAATCATCAGGTAACCCATCCATATCTTTTTCTTCCAGTACAAGCTCATCCTTATAAGAACTGATATTTGATTCAAATTCTATTCCCAATTCTGAAATCTGATCCTGAAGTTTCTGTACTTCTTCTCTTTTTTCTTTGGGAAGACCCAACCCGTTTTGTTCGAAATCCCTTATTGTATCCTTAAGTAATTTATTTTCTGGTTCGCTTAGGTTTTCTTTTTCTGTTTTTTGGGAATAATTTTTTATGGCATTGTAAAGATCAATATTGAGACTAATCTCATTCCCAAATTTGCTTAGTTCTTTGATAGCCTCCAGGCTTGTATTTCTTATTTTCTCTTCAGGATGCACATAGGCCATAAGAAAAATAACGGAATGAATTTTATCGAGCTCATTGTTCAGATCATCGAAAGGATCCATTGTGTTATTGAATGTTCGAAATTCATCTTCCTGGTTGATTATATTCTTAATTATGTTTTTTGCTTTTTTTATTATTTCATCTTTTGCTTCAATGATATCATTTGCGGATAATTTGATGTAGTCAATAATTCCTTCTCCTGAGTTTAAAAGTATATTCATAAGATTTTGTTGTTTTTAGAAAATTCAGTTAATTTAATAATTTATTAGTTGAACAGAATGCAAAATTATTAAAAGAACATGAACTTGACCAATTATTATTCTTAAAGCAAATTTTTCAGGGAAGTGTTCAATAGTTTTGTATTTTTTTTATCTTATTTATGAAAAAAAGACTTATGCTCAGGAAGATGGGTTACCTAAGGGATCAACGCGGTATCATAAATCGCTATCTTCGGGAAGGTAAAAATTGGGAACCTCACCTTCATAATACCCGTGAGTTTATTTTGCAATCAGCAAAGAATAAAGATAAAAACATGGCTGTGATATTGGGAAGCGGCTGGTTGCTGGATATACCGATTGAAGAGCTCGCAAGTGAATTTACTCATGTTGTTTTATATGATATTATCCAGCCTCCCCAGGCTAGAAAAAAAACAGAATCCTTTTCGAATGTAAAACTAAAGGAAGCGGATCTGACAGGAGGATTAGTTAATTTTTTTTATAATTATGTAAAAGATAAAAATCAAGAAAGACTCCTTCCTGAAAGTCTTTCGGATTATGCTTTTCATTATCCAGAAAGACCAGATTTTGTCGTTTCATGTAATGTATTAACACAGTTAGGTACTTTGTTGACGGAGTTTATTAAAAAGAAAAAGAAATTTACTGAAAAAGAAATAAACCGCCTGGAAAAGATTATTCAGAAAAATCATCTTGAGATGCTTCCTAAAGGAAAAAGTTGCTTAATTACTGACTATGAAGAAGAGTTGTATTCTGAAGAGGATGAATTTGCAGGCATCAAGCCACTTTTAAAAGTAAGATTGCCTGAAGATGAAAGCAAACGAAACTGGCAGTGGAAATTTGATACTTATATGAAATACAGAAAAAAATTTGCAACCTATCTGAATGTAACAGCTTTGAATATATAAGAGATGCCCTTACAGAAAGGGCATCTCTGTTTAGTTTATTCCATGTATTTTAAGTTAACAGCATACATCACAATAAATGCAGCAGTGAAAACAAGTCCCCAAATTCCAAAATTGAGAACAAGCAATATTATATTGGCAATTGCATAGATGAAGAATCCAAGTTTTTTAAGGTTCCACATCTGAATAGCTCCGAAAAGAGAACCAGCATACATTACAAGAATAGCGATGCTTTTTCCCATTCCAACACCAGCTACCGTGCTCATAGGGAGTTTGCTGGCAATGCCACTTAATGCACCCGCTGCTACAACTCCAATTATAGAAAACAAAAGACCTAAACCACTACCGATAAAGGTTAAAATACATAAAACTGTTAAAAACGTCGGGCGTTTTTTAGCCCCTGCTGTTTGGTTTGTAACTTGTTCTGCCATAATTATTTGTTTTTGGTTAGTAAATTCCTATGCAAAATACTTTTTTTTACAATAAAAAGAAAGCATTTATATTGAATTTATTTTTAGAGAGTTAATTATTATATTAATAACTAAGAGGTTATATTGTTGATAATTTTATATTTATTTTTTTATTATTTTCACCTGACTAATAATAATTTAAAAGAAAAACATTCGATTGTTTTTAAAAATTTGATTTAATCTGTATTTTTGAAAAGATCAAACAGATAAATAATATGTTGCAGGATTTAATACATATTATATGAATTGTTAAAATATTAATACTTTCTATCTGTTTGATATAATTGAATTTAACCTTAAGAAAATTTAATTCTATGAGAACAGATAACAAGATTTTTGATTTAATCAACCAGGAAAAACAGAGACAACTTAATGGTATTGAGTTGATTGCTTCTGAAAACTTTGTCAGCGACCAGGTACTGCAGGCGATGGGTAGTTGTATGACCAATAAATATGCCGAGGGATATCCCGGCCGCAGATATTACGGTGGTTGTGAGATAGTGGATCAATCAGAACAACTGGCAATTGACAGACTTAAAGAACTATTTGATGCAGAATATGTGAATGTTCAGCCTCATTCCGGGGCACAGGCCAATGCTGCTGTTTTTCTGGCTACCCTGAATCCCGGTGATAAAATTATGGGATTGGACCTCTCACATGGAGGACACTTAACACACGGTTCTCCGGTAAACCTGTCAGGAAAGTTATATAATGCAGTATCCTATGGTGTAAAAGAAGATACCGGGCATATTGATTATGACCAGATGGAGGAGATTGCCCTGAAAGAAAAGCCTAAATTGCTTATTGGTGGTGCTTCAGCTTATTCCAGGGAATGGGATTACAAGCGAATGCGTGAAATTGCCGATAAAATAGGAGCCTTGTTTATGGTAGATATGGCTCATCCAGCAGGTTTAATTGCTGCCGGGCTGTTGATTAATCCACTTGAATATGCTCATATTGTAACCTCAACCACACATAAAACCCTACGCGGGCCAAGAGGTGGAATTATTTTGATGGGCAAGAATTTTGAGAACCCATGGGGATTGAAAACTAAAAAGGGAACTATCAGGAAAATGTCGGGCTTGCTGAATTCAGCTGTCTTCCCTGGAACACAGGGCGGCCCGTTGGAGCATGTCATTGCAGCAAAGGCTGTTTCATTTGCTGAAGCTCTTGAGCCAGAATTTAAAGATTACCAGATTCAGGTACAGAAAAATGCCAATATGATGGCTGAGAAGTTTGATGAAAAGGGGTATAAAGTAATTTCTGGTGGAACCGATAATCATTGTATCCTGATTGACTTAAGAACAAAAGTACCCGATATTAGTGGCAAACAGGTTGAAGATGCCCTTATAAAAGCAGATATTACAATTAACAAAAATATGGTACCATTTGACTCCCGGCCCCCAATGCAGGCTTCTGGTATGAGACTGGGAACGGCGGCAATTACAACAAGAGGTTTGAAAGAAGATCAGATTGTAAATGTGGTAGAGTACATTGACAATGTGATTACAAGTATTGATGATGAAGATACCATTCTTGATGTAAAATGGAAGGTAAATGAAACCATGAAGCAATATCCTCTTTTTGCCTACTAAAAAATTCATCATAACATTAAACAAAAGGGGCTTTTTTAAGTCCCTTTTTTAAATTATTTTTAACGCATGGAGTGGTATTTAATTTTAGCAGTAATTGGTGTGGGTTTTATGGCAGGTTTTATTAATACGCTTGCCGGAAGTGGTTCCCTGCTCACACTACCCATGTTGATGTTTTTAGGATTACCTGCCAACGTGGCCAATGGAACCAACCGAATTGCTATCTTGCTGCAGAATGTTGTAGGAGTAGCCAGCTTCAAACAACAGAAAGTGTTGAACGTAAAAATGGGATTATGGCTTGCTGCACCAGCCATAATTGGATCCCTGGTAGGAGCACAGATTGCAATCAATCTTAATGAAACTATGATGGAGAGAGCCATAGGGATCCTGTTGTTTGTTATGTTTTTTCTTATTCTTTACAAACCACAGCAATGGGTAAAAGGAAAAGCAGGAGAGGTGAGCGCCAAACCAACAATACTTCAATTCATTATCTTCTTTTTTATTGGTATATACGGAGGATTTATACAGGCAGGTGTTGGACTGTTCCTTTTGGCTGGTCTTGTACTCGGAGCAGGGGTAGACCTTGTTAAAGCCAATGCACTTAAATTATTAATTGTTCTTTTATATACTCCTTTTGCTTTGGCTGTCTTTTTCTTTAATGATCAGATCAATTGGAAAATAGGACTTATACTCGCTGTAGGGAATATGCTTGGCGCTTTTGTCGCAAGCCGTTTTGCTGTAGCCTGGGGTGCAAAATATGTGAGGTATATCCTTTTGGCTGTCATCTTGTTTTCAGCATTGAAATTGCTCGGAGTGTTAGATTTTATCTTTCCATAGTTTTATGACAGATTTACAACACCTGGCTGCTATCGGAATAGGTTTTCTGGCTGGTTTTATCAATGTATTTGCCGGCGGAGGGTCTCTTCTTACATTACCCTTCCTTATGTTTCTGGGTTTGCCGGCTAACATTGCCAATGGGACCAATCGCATCGCATTGATTATGCAAAATATTACAGCCACAAGCAGTTTTAAGCAACAGAAAGTTTTTCGCTTTAAGGAAGGAATATATCTTACAATTCCTGCCATAGCAGGAGCAATTCCGGGTGCCTTTCTGGCTTCTAATATCGACAAAGCTTTTCTGGAAAATTTTATCGGTGTGTTGCTTATTATTATGCTTGTGTTTATCCTGATTAAACCTGAAAGATGGCTTAGAAAATCCGTTCGATCGGGTACTAAAATAGGTTGGATTCAAGTGATAACATTCTTTTTTATCGGTCTGTACGGAGGTTTTATCCAGGCAGGAATTGGTTTTTTTCTTATTGCCTCACTGGTTTTTGTTGCCGGATCTGACCTTATAAAAGCCAATGCACTTAAACTTTTTATTGTATTAATTTATAACAGTTTTGCCCTGATGGTATTTATTTTAAACGGACAAGTGGATTTGAAGATTGGGATTATAGTAGGGATTGGTAATGTACTGGGTGCTTTTGTGGGTACTCGTTTGGCTGTTTCTTACGGGCCAAAACTGGCCAGAATTATTCTGATGGTTGGATTGGTATTTTCGGTGCTTAAAATTTTTGGAGTATTAAAGATGTTTTCTGCCTAACATTATTTATTACCTTTTATAGTATTTAGTAAAAAAGGAAGATAGGATAATTTATTTTTGAATTTACCTTAGATTCCAGGCAAGTTATTCTTTGTTTGGAATAAATGAAAAAGGAACTTAAGGATGATAAAAACAGCCTGTTTTAGAACATATTTACTTTTGAGTAATGGGGTTAATATGCTTATAGTTAGATTGTTGTATTTTTTTAAAAAATCATTATTTGCTGTTTTAAAAGGAACAAATTTACCTGAAAGAAATTTGCAAGGGATTATATAAATTATAGTTTTGTACCTTCATTTATTATAAAACGTTTAAATAAAAACACTACTAACTTACTTAGATTATGAGACAAAACAAGTATCTATGCAAAATTGCAGGAACTTTCAGCCTGTTTCTTTTTTTATCGTTACAAACATTTGCACAAACAGCCACACCCCCGGCAGCTGGTGATGGCTCGGAGGGCAATCCTTATGAAATTAGCAGTCTGGAAAATCTTTATTGGCTGTCACAAAGCGATACTGCCTGGGATAAGCATTATATTCAAACCGTTAATATAAATGCATCCTCAACAAGTAATTGGAATAATGGTTCTGGGTTTACACCTATCGGGAATCTAGACAAAAAATTTACAGGCACCTACAACGGGCAATATCATAAGGTTGATAGTTTATATATAAAGCGTGGAAGTGAAACAAGAATAGGCCTTTTTGGTATGCTAAAAGGTGAAACTGCCAAAATAGAAAAATTAACTCTTACAAACGTTGATATCACTGGAAAGAAAATAGTAGGATCTATCGTTGCGGATAACCGTGGCAGTATTAATGAATGTTCTGCTTCAGGGGATGTAGAAGCTACGGGATCAGGGATACATACGAATACAGGAGGCATTGCAGGCTTAAATAAAGGGACAATAAAAAGCAGTTTTAGCCTTGTTCATGTTACGTCATCCGGACATCTAGTCGGTGGTCTGGTAGGAAAAAATGGAGTTTCATCAGTAATTGTAGACTCTTATAGCCAGGGTCAGGTTTTTGGATTACACCATATTGGAGGTCTTGTTGGAGAGAATTATAAAGGCCAGGTTAAATACTGCTATAGTACGAGTTCTGTTGCTGGGACTAAATCTTCTGGTGGCGGATTAATAGGGGCATTTTATGGTGGATCAATCGAATCAAGCTTCTGGGATGTTGAAACTTCAGGTGTAACAGAGAGCGAAGGAGGAACTGGATTAACCACATCCGAGATGCATGATTTTTATACATATTATGATGCAGAATGGAATTTTATTGATAGCTGGGGATTTAATCCTGATGAAAATGGTGGTTATCCTTTCCTTGCATGGCAGAATTTTGCATATAATATGCCCGTTGTAATAGAAATAGAAGAAGTGACTGTTATTGACAATACTTCTGCGACAGCAACAGTAAAAATAAATGCTAAAGGGTCAGATGATTTTACTTCTTCCGGAGTATGCTGGGGCATAAATCCCCAACCAACCCTGGGAGATAATTACACAGATGAGGGAGCTGTAAACGGAATAGTGTCAGTCATTTCCGATATTACAGGACTAAATGAAAACAACATTTACTATTTAAGACCTTATGTA
>CAYWSJ010000021.1:0-42675 GCA_964461045.1 uncultured Bacteroidales bacterium
TATACAACGACAGCAAATCTCAAATGCTGAACCTTGGAGTTTACCTTGCAGATCTTTCTTACCTGATATTATTTGATAAACCCAACCAAACCCATGATTATTTTGATGCCTCTTTTAAACTTGCGACGGAATTGAGATTGTCAATCCCTGAACAGGATAAAATTTTGCAAAGACTCTCAGACAATTTGCACAATACAGATTCACTCATTAATATTTCTAATGAATATCATTCAGATATTATCGATTATTTGATCAATACAGGTAAAGAAAAAACCCTGGCAGTTATTTCGGCTGGAAGTTATATAGAAGGATTATATATTGCAACCAAGCTTCTGAATCAGCAATCAGATAATGAAAATGCAATACAGAAAATCGCTGAGCAAAAATATGCCTTTAAAAATCTAAGCAATTTTATTCAAAAATACAGTCATGATATTAATGCTGCCTATTCTCTTGATTGTCTGGAACCTATTAATAAATTCATGAGTAATCTGCCTGTTATTCAGGATTCTACAAAGGTTACCCGCACTGGAAACAATCAATTAACATTTGAAGGAGGTGAAAAAGTTACAATTACTGAAGAACAGTTTAAAGATCTTGAAAGAATTGTTTCAGATATAAGAAACAAAATTATACAGAATAAAGAAATAGAAAATGAGTAAATTAAAAATATTAATTACATTCACCTTTTTATTACTTTCATCAACTGGGATTTCTCAGAATTGCACAAATTATCATATAGATAATTGCCGTTGGGCTGACAGAACATTTCTTTACAGCAGACAATCGAGAAGTGCCTTATTTAAGCCCGGAATGACATCAAAATTTAAAATTGTTGTCTATGGTGGTGAAGAATATTACATTTCAATAGACGGACATCGAAAATTGGGAGACATCAGGCTTAGGATACTTGAAGAAAATGAAAAAAAGACAGTTCTTTACGACAATGCTGAATTTAAATATGAAAAGTTTTTCTATTTTAAAAATTCTCTCACCAAAGATCTGACCATAGAAGTATCAACCAAAGAAAATGAAAAACATAAAAACAAAGAATTTTGTGTGGGCGTTTTAATTGAGTTTAGGGATACAGGTTCTTCTGAGGACAAAAACAAAAAAGTAGGCTTCTAGGAGGGTGAGAACCCATATCCCCAAATCTTATATTTCTTATCGGTCTGATTTCATCTTTTCAATTTTATAAACACCATTCAACTACGAAAAAATTCCATGTTGATGTTTAAGGTTAAACAAAAGATTTTCTTTTTTGTTCATCCAATTCATCAACATGGAATTCATTTATTTTCAGAAGCTTGATTACACGTTACTTTTTTTTATTTTGTTATAGGTAACATCGAGAACTTCATCAAAATAATCAACAAAATAAGGATTCAGGCCTGTTTTTAGATAATCAGGAAGATCTTCAAAATCCTTTCTGTTTTCTTTCGGAAAAATGAGGTTTGTTACTCCTACCCTTCTGGCAGCAATGGTTTTCTCCCGAACCCCTCCAATGGGCAGCACCTTACCGGTAAGTGTTAGTTCACCCGTCATGGCAAGGTTTTTCGGTACTGGCTTTTCTTTAACAAGAGAATATAATGCAAGAGCCATTGTAATTCCTGCCGAGGGTCCATCTTTCGGTGTTGCCCCTGCAGGTACGTGCATGTGTATAAAATTGTTTTTAAAATAGTTCTCAGTATTTGCTTTTTCGCAAAGTTCAGAACGTATATATGAATATGCAATTTCTGATGATTCCTGCATTACTTTACCTAACTGACCGGTTTGTTTAAACCCTGGTTGTTTGCTGGTTACAGAATTTGCTTCAATGTACATAGTAGCACCTCCCATTGAGGTCCATGCCAGTCCAAGTGAAATACCCGGCATCTCTTTTGAGTAAAGTTCTTCTTTTGTGAAAGTGGGTTTGCCAAGAAATTTTTCCAGGTTATTTTTTGAAACAGTAAAAGTCTTTTGCCCGTTTTCTGATTGCTGAAGAGTAACCTGTCTCATAATCTTTTTTATTTGTTTTTCCAGACTTCGAACACCAGCTTCCCGGGCATACTGATCGATCATTTTTTCTATGGCTTCATCTTTTATTTTAACTTCCCTTTTACTCAAACCATGTTCTTCAATCTGTTCAGGAATTAAATATTTTTTAGCAATTTGTACTTTTTCCTGCAGAATATATCCCGGAAGTTTTATTACTTCCATTCTGTCGAGCAATGCACGTGGAATTGTGTCCAATTGGTTTGCCGTAGTGATAAACAGCACATTAGAAAGATCATATCGCACATCCAGGTAATGATCAAGGAAGTTCTTATTCTGCTCCGGATCCAATACTTCCAATAGAGCAGAAGCCGGATCACCCTGAAAACTTACGCCCATTTTATCAATTTCATCAAGCATAATAACAGGATTCGAAGTTCCTGTGCGTTTCAGACTTTGAATTAATTTTCCTGGCATTGCACCTATATAGGTTCTTCTGTGCCCTTTTATTTCTGCTTCGTCTCGCATACCACCTACTGAAAACCTGAAAAATTCCCGGTTCATGGCTTCTGCAATAGAACGACCTACAGATGTTTTTCCAACACCCGGAGGACCAACGAGACAAATAATTGAGCCGGAATGTCTTCCTTTTTTAATTACTGTACTGATAAATTCGAGAATTCTGTTTTTGACATCCTGCAATCCGTAGTGGTCTCTGTCCAGAATACGTCTTGCTTCACTAATTTTAAGGCGATCTTCAGAATATTTTCCCCATGGAAGTTCTGTTAAGGTATTCAGATAAGCCCGGGTTACCTGAAATTCTGAAGAGCTGGGTTCAAGAACCTGCATCTTTTCAATTTCCTCATTGATCACTTCATAAGCTTCCCGGGAAAGATTCAGATCCTTCATTCGGTCCTTAAACTTCTGAATCTCTGACTCTTTATCATCTTTTTCTATGCCCAGTTCTTTCTTAATCACTTTCAGCTGTTCCCGCAGGAAAAATTCTCTTTGCTGCTTTGAAACTTTCTCATTAATTTGCTTCTGTATTTCCTCTTGTATATGCGATCGCTTTATTTCTTCCTTTAAAAGAATTAAAAGCAATTCTCCTCTTTTGAAAAGATCGAACGCTTCAAGCACCTCCTGAAGCCGGCTTCCATCTGCGGTAAGCATTGATGCGATCAGATCCATAAGCAATCCCGGCTGTTCGATACTGATCTGGTTTAATACAGCCTTTATCTGTTCCTGAAAAACAGGATTAAGTTTCAACAATTCTTTTACTGAAGAAACAATAGATAAGGTATATGCCTTCAAATCTTCCGAAGGTTTTTCTTCAGGATTTTTAAAATACTTCACCTGCCAGACAATATCAGGTTTTGACCTAACCTGGCGTACTTTTGTAAAACGCTGTAAACCCTGTACTAAAACCTGAATGCCATTCTCATCCTGGGATATTATTTTGTGTATTTTAATAACAGTTCCGGTTTCAAAAAGAGTTGAATTGGCAAAATTCTGCTCATCCAGTTCTTTAATTAAAGCAAAACCAAGAAATGGATAATCGCTTTCGGCTGTCTTTTTAATTGTTTCAACAGCAGGTTTACCTGAGAAAGTCATAGGAACCGAAATTCCCGGAAAAAATGGCCGGGTTTCCATTGGGATAACTGTTAAATTGTCAGGTAAAATATCGCTTACTACGGCTACTTCTGAAGGTATTGTTTGATTTTTTTCAGTATTATTCGTTTGATTCTGTTCAGATTTTTTATTACTCATAACCTTATATTTTTTTCAATTTAAAGAACTATCAGATAAAAATCAAGGAATGTGCCACGGGATATTTTCGGAATAATTGTCGCTAAATTATTTTATTCGGGCTTTTATAGGAAATTTTAGGTGTTCTGCAGACTGGAATACTCCTTTCACAGAGCCCACAAGAATTTTGGCTTTAATGGATATCGGTATTTTATTCTTATCGTCTGTTACCCAAACTGTAAGGTTTTCTCCGCCACTAAAAATGGTTCCTTCAACCAGCATTGCAGAGAATTTATGACAGCGATATTTCTCTTTAGTCCTGTATAACTTAACTTCTTCTTTTCCCAGGTATCGAAGGTATAAGCCTTCAAATATCTCATTGTCAATAATTAATGAAAAGGGGATCTTCTCTCCTTCTTCATACTGATTAAAATCAATCCTGCGGGCCCTGTAAATTATAGTAAGAACATCCAGTATGGATCCATTATTCTGTAAAGTATCTTTCTCATACTTTTTCCTGGAATTATCAGATTGAGTATAAATAAGCTTTTCCCTGTAATCAAAAAAATACTCATTATGAACCTTATATCCTCCTTCAGATGTATTTCTTTCAAAATACAATGGTTTTAAGTTCTTTTTTGTTGCAAAAGACTGATAATAATCTCTTACTTTAAAGAAAAAATCGTAGGAAGGCAAAGAAGCACCCAATGCCTGGAAATGAAAGCTTTTTTGGTTTCTGTATGAGGATTCATTTGTTTCAAAAAGTACATTTCCTGCATGAAGCCAAATAAATCCAAGGTTATAATAAGCTTTGTATTTTACCTTTTCTCCTCCTTTGAAAGGAATTTCCTGTGAAAATAAAAACGGAGCCATCAATAAAAAAAAGATGACTCCAATGATTGGTTTATATCTTATCATGATAAGATCAGGAATCTGCCTTTACCAGGAAAATGGATCAAAAGTCCTGTTATATGAAGAAAAAGGACTGTAATAAGGATTATAGAAAGAATTTTGATTATCCTGAAACCTTATCTGAAAATTAACATGAGTATTTTCTGATATTTTATACCCCATACCCACTGAAAAAGATTTGTATTCCAGACCATCACGATTTTGTGTTGGATATAAATTAAACGGCTGCATTGGATTCTCTGCTACCTGACCCTGGGCACTAATGTAGAATTTATCATTAGGCTGATAAATTCCTCCTCCTGAAAATGCGAATGACTGGGAATTGTTCGCAGTTCCCTTAAACATTTCAGGACTTGTTGTACTTCTCGTATTTCCAAACGGATTAGTATTATAGTTTGAAACAACACCCTGAAAATTAAGCTGAAGGTCTGAACTCACCTTAAAGCTCACGTTTGGAGCTATATATGAATTCATCATAGAATATCCGGAACCAGTTGAAAAACCTGTTCCCATTGACATTCCAAAATCGACCTTATCGTCTTGCTTGTTTTGCTTAACGACTGTGCTGTCCAAAGGCTTATAAAATTTGGGCAAGAGTAGTTCATTCTGGCCCATGGCCTTTATTGAGACAGACAACAAAATAATTAATGTCAGTTTTAAGTATTTCATTGTTATTGGTTTTTTATATAACAAAAATAACAATTCATTTGTTTTGGCAATTTAATAAAATAAAGATTATGCTCCAAACTAATCTTTAAGATCTGTACGAGTTACTTTTAAAATTCCTTTTGCTTTTTTCAGTTTTTTAAGCAGGGCATCGAGATGTTTAATGCTTGTTACATAAACATTTACATGCCCTTCAAACATACCATTATCCGAATTTATGGAGATAGAACGCATTTTTACTTTCATATTGTTGGAAATGATATCACTAATTTTATTCACCATTCCCAGTTCATCAATACCTGAAATTTTAATTTGGGTTTGAAATGATTGTTTCTCTTTTGTTTTTACCCAATTTACATCAATAACTCTGTAGTCATATTTTGAAATCATTCTTCTTGCATTTGGGCAATTGGCCCGATGAATTTTGATGCCTTCACCGGTTGTCACAAAACCTATAATTTCATCACCATATATGGGATTACAGCACTTAGCCAATTTATAATCTATCCCTTTCAGATTGTCGCCAATTTCTATATACTCCTCTTTTCCTTCTTTCTTGTCCTTAGTTTCCGCCTGTTTTTCCTCACCGTTCTGAACTTCTTTCCCTTGTTGTTGTTTTTGTTCCTCTTCCCTGGTTAAAAACTCTTTAACATCATTAATATCAATCCGCTCTAATCCCAGGTCATAAAAGAAATCTGTTGCTTCTTTGTAATTAAAATGCCTGATAAGCTTGTTTACAACTTCCTGTTCACCTTTTATCTTCCAGTTCTTTAGCCTTCTTTTCAGAAGTTCCTTTCCGTGATCAGCTTCTTTCTTCTGTTCTTCTTTTATGGACTGACGAATTTTGTTTTTCGCCTTTGAAGTGACAACTGCATTCAGCCAGTCAATTTTGGGTTTTTGGTTTTTTGATGTGAGGATCTCAACCCTGTCCCCGTTTTTCAAAGGATGTTTTAAAGAGACATTTTTGTTGTTCACTACTCCTCCAACACATTTAGAGCCTACTTCGGAATGAATTTCAAAAGCAAAATCAAGAACAGTTGATTCTTCAGGCAGTTTTCTCAACTCCCCTTTAGGCGTAAAAACAAAAATTTCTTTGGAACTGAGGTTAATTCTCAAATTATCTACTAATTCAGCAGCATTACTATCATTAGCCTCCAGCATTTCACGAATGGATTCCATCCATTGATTAAAGGCTGTATCTCCTTTAATTCCTTTGTATTTCCAGTGAGCAGCATATCCCCTCTCGGCAATTTCATCCATTCTCCTGGTGCGTATTTGAACTTCAACCCACTTGCCCTCAGGTCCTATAACGGTTGTATGCAAAGACTCATATCCATTGGATTTAGGAATCGAAATCCAGTCTCTCAGTCTTTTGGGGTTTGGTTGATAATAATCAGAAACGATTGAATACGCTCGCCAGCAGTCTGATTTCTCCTGTCTTTCTTTTGAATTAAGGATAATCCGGATGGCAAAGATGTCATAGATCTGCTCAAAAGAAACATTTTGTTTTTGCATCTTTTTCCAAATGCTATAAACCGATTTTGTACGGCCTTTAATCTCAAAGTCAAAATCCTGATTTTTAAGCTCTTTCTTAATTGGATCAATAAACTTTTTAATAAACCGGTTTCTTCGTGCTGTTGTATTTTTTAGTTTCTTTATGATAGAACGATATGCCTCATTTTCTGTATATTTCATTGAAAGATCTTCTAATTCCGATTTAATGGAATACAGACCTAACCGATGTGCCAGAGGAGCGTAAAGAGAGAAAGTCTGCATAGCAGATTTTACCTGGTACTCTCTGGGCATATAGTTCATTCTTCTCATTTCATCGAGCAGAATTGCCAGACGAATAAGAATAACACGAATATCATCTGATAATGTAATTAATAGATTTCTGAAATTTTCAGGTTGATAGTTTGATTCTGAGGTTTTCAGGTCCAATATTTTTAACAATCCGGAAATAATTTCCTTTACTTTCTTCCCGTATTTTTTTTCAATCTCATTCAGTGTAATTTTCTCTCTTCTAACCAGGTCATACAATAAGGCTCCCAACACTGATTTCGTGGCCAATCCAATTTGATCCACTACAATTATTGCTACCTCAAGTAAATGAAGAATTACCGATTCTCCGCTAGGTAATTTCTCGTTGTCATAATATTTAAAAGCTTCATCAATTGCGTCTCTGATAAGCCTTGTATCTTCTTTATTCAAAAAAGAGTCAGACAAGCTAATCAAGGTAACATACCTTTTATAGATTTTTCTTCTCTCGCCAAAAGATATTTTTGACTTGGTTTTTAACATACTTTAAATCTTTAATTCAAAATCATCCGCATCCAGTCCGACCGGGAACTTTTTCCTAAACCTTTCCAGTTCACTGTAGGATAATGAAACAGTTTCTACAGATTCGCTATAAGGTTTTGTATTGCTCATAATGTTTCCTTTTGGATCAATAACACAAGAATCGCCTGCATAAGTCAGATTTTTCCCATCCTCTCCAATCCTGTTAACCCCTGCCACATACGTCTGGTTTTCAAGAGCACGTGCAATAAGTAACTGATTCCATACCTGTCGTCGGCTTTCGGGCCAGTTGGCCACATAAAACATGAGATCATAGCTATCAGTATTCCGGCTCCATACCGGAAAACGCAAATCGTAACAAATCAAAGGACAAATACGCCAGTTTCCAATACTGAAGATTAAACGTTTATTTCCTGCAGAATAGTGTTTGTTTTCTTCTCCCATTCTAAATAAATGTCTCTTGTCATAATATTGATAGCTTCCGTCGGGGTGAACAACATAAAGCCTGTTGTAATAACTGTTGTCTTCTTTTGCTATAATACTACCTGTTAGTACAACTCTTTTCCTGCCGGCAACTTCCTGCATCCATTGCAGCGTTGGCCCGTCTTCTGTTTCAGCCAGATTTTCAGGTTGCATTGAGAATCCTGTAGTAAACATCTCCGGCAAAATAACAAGGTGCGTATCATTTATATCAGAAAAAATAATTTTCTCAAATTTTTGAAAATTTTTCTCCTTATCTTCCCAGTGTAGAGAAGTCTGTACTGTAGTAATATTAAGCCTTTCAACACGTTCCATAAGGTTTTTATATTTTTAATTCAAATTTATAAAAAAACAATCATTCATAGGTCCAAAAATTTAGAAACTGTTCTGATTTTATTAAGAAACTTTGGGTTCCCACATTTAGAAACTACTGTTATTAAGAGCTTTATTCTTTAGCTTAGGCTATGAATAATCTAAAACTAAATAATAATAGCAAGACAAAATCAAATCATATTCTTAATTTTTGAATTTCATCTTCTTATCATAGGTGTCGTTTAGTATTTTATCAACAAGTGGTACATAATAGTGCCAGAAGAAAGCCTTAGGCGAATTATTTTCTGCAGTACATAATATTGAATTAATTTTCCTGATGCCTTCAAAATTAGAATACCATGTTTTAACAGGGTTATCAGAAAAATCACCTGCAAAATAAAAAAAGTTGTAATCATCTTCTTTATGAATGATAGCGGGAAAAGAAGCTTTTAATCCGTTTGCCTTTAAAAGAGAATCCCCTTTCTGTGTAGGATTAGTATCAAATACAGCCGGCACATTATTATCGCCCTTGTTTAGAACAACATCAAACCAATTATGGTAGGGTATTTCTGCAGGCAGGTTATATTTCTTACAAAAAACACTATCAGTTTTTATTTGGGGTGCTTTACCATTCAGTTCATTATGGTCTTCCAGAATGATTACTTTACCGTATTTGTGAACAAGCACAAGCCCTCCTTCGTCAAAATCCCATCTTTCATTATGCCGGTTCATATAAAGCTTTACAATCCAATTGGGAACAGCAGCAGGGCCTGTTTTTGAAGTATCCAGAGACTGGAAATATTTGCCAACCCATCCCCGCCATTTAAGCTTGAAAAGGGCTTCCGTCTTTTCCCTGACAAGGCCGGAGGTCGGTTCTCCCAACATAACAAACTCAGTGATTATTGTTTTATCCCTCTCTTTTAATTCCTTAAGAAATAAATAATCTGTTTGATTAAGCCCTCCATATACTTTCTGCCGGGGTTTTAATTTAGGACTTTTATTAGAATACCAGTCTTTATAATAAACCCCGTAAGTATCAGTATAATAGGCAAGATCAACAGATTTGGCCAAAGGCTTTAAATCGGCCATTGCAAGACTTTTAAAATTAAACTCTTCTTTCTCGGACGATAAGGGATAAAAACCAAAATAGTCTTTAGACAAATTATATCTTTTTTTATTGGGTTTAACAAACCTTTCATGATTTAATACCCAATGCAGTGATTTATGTTCTCTTCTTTCTTTTGTTGGTACTGTTTTATCGAGAATGAAAATATCGAGTTCCTTTTTTGGTTTGAACAACCAACCAAGGAAGCCTGCTCCGGATAAAACAATTAAAAATGCTAGTAATGAAAGAATTATAACAAATATTTTTCTTTTCATCGAAAATAATATTTTTCGACAAATAAAATATTTTTATGATAAGGAAGCAAACTATTATTAAAAGTTACACAGAATTAATTTAAACAAATATAAACGCCAGATAACCGTTGACTAAACTATCATTTTCAAAGCTTCATCAGGTGTGTTCAATGGTTCCTGGCAAGTTCTTCCCTGGCAGATATATATTTTCGTTTTACCAAGTTTAAACTTTCCTTTAAGTATGGGTATATTCCCTTCATGACTGCCACCTGCCAGGATAATACCAGGATGATAGATTTTATTAAAATCCTCTTTATATTCATCAAATTTTTTACCCAATATAGAAATTTCATTTGGAGGATTCTCCAGCCAGAGCTTAAAACTTAGCCATTGAGCATAATAGGCCGGATTCCTTGACATATAATTGTTTACCTTGGGTGGCATTTTCTCGGCCATTTCGATAAATGAATTTGTATAAAATAACTGACCAAGAATAAACAAAACTTTAGCCATTATAGCATTTGAAGAAGGAAGCACAGAGTCTATTATTTCATTTGAATTTGATATTCTTTTACTGCTATCGTTAGCGTAATAATTAAACAACTCATTGTTCTGATTATAAAAATTCTGAACTGTATAATTGGTCAGTTTGTAGGCCCAGTCAATCCATTTTTCATCAAAAGTAACCTGGTAGAGTTCAATAAGAGCATCGATAAAAAATGCATAGTCATCCATGAATCCATCTACTTTTGTTTCTCCGTTCTGATAGATTCTTTTCAGCTTATATCCTTGTTCTAACTGATGATTTAGAATAAACTCCGCTGTGGAAAGAGCAATTCTCAGGTAAGTTTTTTTACCTGTAGCCCTGTAACCGTCAACAAATGATTTAATAGCTAAAGAATTCCATGATAGGATCCCTTTTTCATCAGTTTGTGGTCTATTTCTGCCGAATCTGATTTCTAAAAGTTTTTCCCTGCTCTGCTGCAGTATCTTCTCAACTTTTTCTTTATCCAGTTTATTCTCTTCAGCAATTCTTTTAACATTTTTACTTACCCGTAAAACATGTCGTCCGTTTATTTCTCCTTTACCACTAATCCCGTAATATTCTTTAAGAAGATCAGCATTATTGCCAAGGCTGAAATCAATTTCTTCTTCTTTCCAGGAATAAAATTTTCCTTCCTCTCCTTCGCTATCTGCGTCTATCGAAGAAAAGAAATAATTTTCTTCGCCTCTCATTTCGTTCTTCATGAAATCAAGCACTTCTGTTGCAATATTCAAATAGAATTCATCCCCGGTTAATAAGTAGGATTTGCTATATAAGCTTGCCAGTTGGGCATTATCGTAAAGCATTTTTTCAAAATGAGGGACATTCCAGTATTCATCAACAGAATACCTGGAAAAACCACCACCAAGCTGGTCGTATATACCTCCCTTAGCCATATTTGTAAGGGTATTATTCAAATGATCTAATATCTCTTCATCTTTTGAAAAAAAATATTGTTTCAATAAAAAAAGATAAAAAACAGGTAAAGGAAACTTGGGAGCACCTTTAAACCCTCCGTAATTTAAATCAAATTGTTTTTTTATTCCCTTCACATATTCCTTGACAGTCCTGGAACCTGATGAGCTATTTATTGTTAAAGGATTGATTAATTGCACTTCGGCAATACCTTTATGCAATTGATTTCCCTGATCATATACCCTGTCAGGTTCACTTTTATATGTGAGTGCTAAATTAATAAGCAATTCTTTCCAGTTTTCTTTTGGGAAATAAGTTCCACCATATACGGGTTTACCATCTGGCAGTGCAAAGCAATTTAATGGCCATCCACCTCTTCCAGTCATTAATTGAACTGCATTCATATAATAATTATCCACATCAGGATGTTCTTCACGATCAACTTTAATATTTATGAAATTTTCATTCATAATTCTGGCAATATCAGGATCGTTATAAGATTCCTCTGCCATAACATGACACCAATGGCATGCTGAATATCCAATACTTACCAAAACAAGTTTGTTTTCCTGTTTTGCCTTTTCAAAAGGTTCTTCTCCCCATGAATACCAGTCTACCGGATTGTTTTCATGTTGCTTTAAGTATAAGTTATTTGTATTTTTCAATCTGTTCTTCATACTTACATTATTTATATTCTACAACAAGAATTGACAATAAAATGTTGATTTATAAATCTACTTTTAACTTAAATATTAAAGATAATTTGATTATTTATTTTCAGAATCATATATTTGTCCATCATAAAACAATAACCTAATTTTTCCTTGTAATGCGAAAGATTTCATACCTATTTCTTTTAGTCTTGTTTTTAATACCAATAGGAACAACCGGACAAAAAGAAAACGTATCGCTATGGCATAAACAATTAAAAACAGAAAAAACTGATACAGGTAAAATATCGATATACAGGAAACTGGGGAAATATTATCAGAAAGAGAAACATGATTCTTCCATTTATTTCTTCAACAAAGGCATTGCTATTGCACTAAGAAAAGACTTACCATTGTTAAGAGCTGATCTCCTGGCTGAAAAGGCAAAAGTCTTTTATTATAAAGGAAATTATCACCAGTCAATTGATTCCTTAGAGAAATCATTAAAACTATTCAATACAGGAAAAAATATTGACGGGCAGGCATCTGTAAATAACAATATTGGAGTTATTTATTATAATCTTTCCGATTATCCAAAGGCATTAAAATATTGGAAAAAAGCGCTTCAATATTATAAAAAGAATTCTGATTCATTAGGAATGGCAACTTGCTACACCAATGTCGGGGTAATACATTATAAAAAAGCCAGGGCAAACGATGCCCTTTCTCATTTTATTAAAGCGTTAAAGATCAGGAGAAAATATAACGACAAAGAAGGACTGGCTTCAATCTATTCCAAAATGGGAATGATTTATAAAAATTATCTTCAGGATAATAAAAAAGCCCTTAATTACCTGAAAAAAGCTATGTTACTATATGAGGAGCTAAACGATGAAGTTGGGAGAACAAAAATATTAATCAATATGGGCAATGTTTATGAAGAACTTGACAGTCTTGACAAATCATTAAAGCTGCACGTTGAAGCCCTCAATGTGGCTGAAAAAATTAACAATAAAAGACTGACAGCTATTTGTTACACCAACATGGCATCATACTACCAAACTAATAAAAACTATGAAAGAGCACTGAAATATTACAACAATGCATTAAAAATAAATAAAGAACTGGGAAGAAAAAGCGAAACAGGTGAATCCTATTCCAACCTGGGATATTTTTATTACAACATGGGGCAACATAACAGAGCTATTGATTACTACAAAAAATCAATTGATATTTTTGAACAACTTGGTATTTATGAAGGTCTGGCAGATGCATACGAGATGATTGCCAATTCATATGCGAAGAACGGCAATTATAAAAAAGGATGGGAATATAAAAATAAATTCGGGGAAGTAAAAGATACCTTATACCAAAGGGAAAAATCGGAGAAATTAGCAAAACTAAGGTCAGATTTTGAACATGAAAAAAATGAAAAAGAGATAGCTTTGTTAAAAAAAGAAAAGAAACTCAAGGCTTCTAAGTTAAAACGCTCCAGAATAATACTATATTACTCCATCGCCCTCTTACTGGCAATTGTTGTTTTTTCTGTTTTTATTTATATCAGATACAAGAAAAACAAAAATCTCACAAAAGAATTACAAACAAAAAATAATGCCATTGAAGAACAAAAGGAAGAGATAACTCAGCAATCTGAACATCTAAAAGAGGCAAATAATCTACTAGTAAAGAAAAATAAAGAAAATGAAAAAAACCAGGAAAAGCTGAAAGAAGTAAACAGCATGAAAGACCGTATTTTCTCGATTATTGGACATGACCTTAAGGGACCAATTGGTAGTTTAAGAAATACACTGGAATTGCTGTTAAAAAAACAATATGATGAAGACAAGGTTAAGAAATTTCACAATTTGATGCATGATAATGTATCTTCTATCTATACTCTTCTTGATAATTTACTTATGTGGGCGAAAAACCAACAAAACGAAATATCTTATGCCCCGGGAAATTATAGCATGAATGATATCATAGAAAACAACCTTGGACTTTTAAGGAATGCAGCAAAAAATAAAAATATCAGGGTGAACAAGAATATCGATAAAGATTATACAGGTTATTTTGATAACAACATGATTTCCACTGTAATTAGAAATATCCTGTCAAATGCAATAAAATTTACAAAACATGAAGGTTCTATAGATATTGAAATTAGTGAAAACGGAAATTATTTAAATGTTGTTATAGCTGATAATGGAATTGGTATGGAGCGAAGTACTCTTAATAAAATAATGGAAGCGAATGAACATATAAGTACACGAGGAACCAGCCAGGAAAAAGGATCGGGTTTAGGGCTGCACATTTGCCGGAAATTTGTAGAGAAAAATCAAGGATCCTTTTCAATAGATAGTAAACTGGAAAAAGGGACAAAAGTTATTTTTTCTGTTCCCAAAGATAAAAACTAGCTTAATTTTTTTCCCAAACCATATATGCTCTGAAAATCTCTTTACCTTCCTCATTTAATGCAAGAAATACGTGATTTTCATTTTGATATTTCGCTTTAAGTTCAATTTTTTCGCCAAATTCTGCTTCGTGCTTATAATTAATCTCGAATTTATTTAAACAATTATTTTTCAAATATTCTAAGCTATACATATCAAGTATCCATTCAATATACTTCACATTATTAACATGGTGATTAATATCTATATCCGAATAAACTACCTTTCTGGCTGCTGATGAATCAAATTCATTGGATACCGTTACTTTATCACTGTTTTCACATATAGCTTCTTTTTTATTTAATGGCATTGATAAGGCATAAGCATCCATCTTTTGTGGCCTTTTGTTTTTTAAATCAACTATCACCCATTTACTTGTGCCTTTGATTAGTATTTTGCTCTTATTATCTGCTTTTCGTATCTCAAAATCACGATAAGCAAACAGGCGATCAGTTCTTTTAGCCCAGGTTGTCAGATTAATATTATCGGTCCACTCAGGAAATTCATTAATTTCAAGTTTTAGTTTATATAAAACCCATACATGATTTTTTTTTAGTAGGTCATGATATCCGAGGTTTGCATCTGAAGCATGCCTCCAGGCACTTTCCTGGAAAAGGCGACAAATGCTTGTTAGTCTAGCTTTCGAGGTAAAATCAATATTATATGATTGAACGGTATATTCATCTGTCCAAACTTTATTACTCATTTGAAGTACTCTTTTTTAAAAACTCAAATTATTTCACTTTTAGCAGAAACACTTTTTCTTTCTCTGGTTTTGGCATACCCGGCCTTTTATATTCAAGCCTTACATAAGCATTTCCTTTTTTTAACCCTTTAAAAACATATATTTTTGTTCCACCTGAGCCCACAATGTTTTTCCCTTCAGGTACTTTGTCGGGTTTATAAGATTCTTTCACCAGTTCAATAATAGAGTTATCAATTTCGTTTGCAATTGACCAATTATATCCTGTTGAAGGATTGGCATCTAACTTTATTATAATTTCTTCTCCCTTCTTGGCTTCAAAAGTTTTATCTGTTTCCATTTCATTTTCATTAGAATTAAACAAAGCACATTGTGAAAGAACAAATAGTAATAAAACCGGAATAATTTTAATTGTTTTCATAATAGTCGTTTTAAATACAGATAAATTTATGAAAATTTCTTCAATGCACCACTAATATTATTCAAAGCTTTTTCTAAAATTTTCCCGGGGCATCCAAAGTTAAGTCTTTCAAAGCCTTTTCCATTACTGCCGAATGATTTTCCCTCGTTGAAGCCAACTTTTGCCTGTTCAATCATAAACCGATGTATGTCTTCCTGCGGAATATTCAGATCATTACAATCAAGCCAGGCCAGGTAAGTACCTTCGGGTTTAATCATCTTTATGGATGGAATATTCGAATTAAGATAATTCTCAATAAAAAGCACATTTCCCCATAAATATTCCAATAATTCATCCAGCCATTTGTCTCCATGATTATATGCAGCCTCAAAAGCAACAGTACCGAATAAATTGCCATTTCCTATATGAAGTTGTTCAACCATAGCATCGTACTTTTTCTTAAGCAAAGGATTTGGAATAACAGCTACAGAAGTTGCTAATCCCGCTATATTAAAAGTTTTGCTTGGTGAAAAAAAACTAATGGTCCGTTGTGCAATTTCATCGGAAACGGAGGCCATAGGAGTAAAATGATTGCCATTGAATATAATATCAGCATGGATTTCATCTGAAATGATTAAGGTATTGTACTTATGACACAATGCTCCAAGTTTTTTAAGTTCATTTTCAGTCCACACTGAACCACCCGGATTGTGAGGATTTGAAAGGATCAACATTTTCACTCCTTTTTTCAGTTTCTCCTCAAGATCCTCAAAGTTTATATAATACCTGCCGTTTTTTAGATACAGGGGATTTTCTATTAATGTTCGTTTGTTGTTTTTTACGGCATCAAAAAAGGGAAAATAAACAGGTGGCTGAATGACAATCTTATCACCCGGGCTGGTAAGCGCCAGGATTGTCATATTAATACCCGGCACAATACCCGGACTGAATGAAAACCAATTCTTATGCGGTTCCCATTGATATCTCCTTTTCATCCAGCCAATAGCTGCTTCGTAAAAAGAATCCGGTCGAAAGCTGTACCCGTATATTTCATGGCTGGCTCTCTCTTTTATGGCCTCAGAAATACATTCCGGGGTGCGAAAATCCATATCAGCTACCCAAAGGGGTATGACATCTTTACGACCGAATACCGTTTCTTTTAGATCGTGTTTAACTGAATTGGTTTGGCTACGATCTATAATCTCATCAAAAACAGTCATGTATAATTATTTTGGAAATCCTACTGTTTGGCTGTAAATCACATGTTTATGTTCAGGTAAATTAAGTTTTTCATGAATCAGATCATTGTCTATCCAGGCTCTGAATACTGAATTTAAGCCTTCTGACGCGCAGTACAGATATACATTCTGACCAATAAACCCACAGTGAGTTCCTGCTGTCATTTTAAGAGCATCTTCATTGTCGCTGTCATATTTATTAAAATCAGATACATAAACCAGGTTTAAAGCGGCACTTTTTACAAATTCCTGTTTTCCTGTAACGTTCCTTATGTCTTTGTCAACGATTTTCTTTAGCGCATTTTGTTTAGGTAAATAAAGAAATGCTCCACTTTTCATCACAGCATAAACTTCAATGTCGCGCACATCATGGGATGTTGGGGCTGTCCTTTTACCGGACTCAGGTCTGTTAATACCAAAGGCAGCCCATAATATGTTAGAAAGTTGTTGTTTGCTCAACTGCTTGTCAGCATAAGATCGAGAAGATTGTCTTTCATTCAAAGCCTCCATAAGGGCTTTCCCTCCTTCTTTCTCAGGTTTGGGAAGATTTACCAGGTCTTGCGCAAGTATTTGAAACCCGCCGGAAAATAAAAATACAATTAAAATGATAGTAAGTTTTTTCATAGTCTAAAGTTTTGTTATTTAAATTGTTGCATAAATTTATCTGTATTAATAATATAACGTATATGTGTTCCTTCTCCTATTTTTCCATCTTTATCTTCCGCCTGAACGTGAAAGACAAGTTTTTTTCCTTCAGATTTTGTAAGAGTAGCTGTACACTTTACTTTTTCGCCAATGGGTGTTGGCTTTAAATGCCTGATATTTAGCTCAAATCCAACTGTATTATATTTTTCAGGCAAATAAGGCTGTACGGTTTTTAAGGAAGTATTTTCCATCAGTGCTATCATAGCCGGAGTTGCAAATACTTCCACAAGTCCGGAGCCATAATTTGCTGCTGTATCTTTGTAATGAACTACCTTTTCTTCGGTATGAGTAATTCCCTTTTCAATCTGAAATTCCATTTTTGAAAATAATATTAAAAATTAAAGATTTATTTTTTTACTCTTGCTGCCATCTGTTTGGCCAGTTCATCACCCTCCGACAATTCTTCTTCAGTTGGTATTCCTTTTATTTCAAGAGGGTCAGCTGCCATTTCCCACTCAATATTTTCTGCAAACTTCTTCAGGGTTTTTACGCCTCCACCGTTCCAGCTATAACTTCCAAACAATCCAAGTATATGATTCTTAACCTTCATGTGTTCGAGTGTACGCGTCAGGTGTTCCATATTTGGATGCATTGCTGAATTATAAGCAGCACTGCCCAGTAAAACACCTTTAAACCGCCAAATATCATTAATTAAGTAAGACAAATGGGTTTTAGAAGCATCTCTTACCCGAATATTTTTTATTCCCTGCTCAGATATTCTCCTTGCCAGATAGTCAGCCATTTTCTCAGTATTCCCATACATAGAACCAAAGATAATAACCACACCTTCTTCAGTTTCATACTTACTCCACTTATTGTACAAATCAATAATTTTGTTTACATCACTACGCCAAATCGGACCATGAGTAGCAGCAATCATATTAATATCTACTCCTTCAAGTTTTTTGAAGGCTTTTTGCACCATATTAGAATATTTCCCTACAATATTAGAGAAATACCTTCTTAACTCATCCTCATAAAATTCGAGGTTCACTTCATCATCAAAAATACCCCCATCAAGTGTACCAAAGCTGCCAAAAGCATCTCCTGAAAACAATATCTTATCGGTTTGATCATAAGTCATCATAGTCTCCGGCCAGTGAACCCAGGGCGTATTCACAAACTTCAGTGTATGATTCCCTAGCTCAAGCTCATCCCCATCTTTTACTTCATACAGATTGTCTTTAAATCCGTAATAAGCATCAACAATTTTAAAAGTTTTCACATTTCCAACCAGCTGAATACCAGGATATTTCTCAACAATTGCGCGGATAGCTCCTGAGTGATCAGGTTCCATATGATTAATCACCAGATAATCCACCTTTTTCTCCTTTCCAATAATGCTTTCTATTTTGTCAATATACTCTTCTGTTGAACTATATTCTACAGTATCAATTAATGCAACTTTATCATCATTAATCAAATAAGAATTATAAGCAATCCCGTTTTCCAGAGGCCAAAGGTTTTCAAAAAGATGTGTCTTTCTGTCATTAACACCAATCCAATGGATTTTATCGTTTAGTTTAACTGTGTGATGCATAATATTTTATTTTTTTGGTTTTTAAATTGATTTCAAACAAAAATAAATATTAAAAAAGAATTTCAATAGTTTAAGATACTTATAAATATCATTTTTCTCTAAATTTGTTCATTTTATTATGCAAAACAGAAATATCATGAATACAGACAACACAAACAAATTCTACCCAACTATTAGTCAAGGATTTGGCATCCTGCTTTTGTTTATATTGATTTCGATGCTGACAGGAATGATCGTGGCTGTAGGAAATTTGTCAAATAATGAGCGATTGATTACAATATTAACTTCTTTCTCCTATCTTGTTGCAGCCGGAGGAACCTTACTGATCATTATCCGGCAGAAAAGAAGATTCCATCCGGATTATCCTGTTTTTGTCAACAAACGTACATATCCGGTTACAATAATTTTCAGCATTTTATCAGCCCTGGCCATTATTATTTTATCAGAGCCCCTTATAAGTATGCTGCCTGTTTCTGACCTTTACAAAGACATGATAACCCGGCTTAACCAAAAAGGTATCTCAATACTGTTAATGACTGTTGTTTTTGCTCCTGTGCTGGAGGAGCTATTAATAAGGGGCATTATTTTAGAAGGTTTTTTAAGAAATTATTCACCGGGAAAAGCAATCCTGTTTTCAAGTCTTATTTTTGGCCTCCTTCATTTTAACCTGATTCAATTTGTAGGGGCTTTTATTATTGGTTTATTCATTGGCTGGGTATATTACAAGACAAGGAACCTGATTCTCCCTGTTTTAATCCATTTTGCAAATAATCTTTTAAGCTATATTTTATTATATATTAGTGACAGCAACCCTCTTGATGTTAACTTAAGAAATATATTTACTTCAACTTCTGTTTATTGGGTAGTTATGGGGATTGCAGGGATAATTTTAATTTCAAACTTCATATTTCATAAAAAAATCATGAATCCAAAACAAATAAAGAATTGAAACGAAATTTAATTTTCCGGATATTTGTATGTATATTTAAACAATATGAAAGATCAATCCTTTAAACCCGGTGATAAAATCAGGCTTCAACAAAACAGTGAAGAAAAAGAAATAACTGAAAATCCCTTTATTAAGGAGTTTATCTATGCCCTTCCTTACGTAACAGCTATTCTGAATGAAGACAAAAAAGTAATTTGCTCGAACAATATTTCCTTAGATACTGATAAAGAAATGACTGTTGAAGAATTTTTTGGATTCAATATTGGTGCCAGGCTGAAATGTATTCATGCAAATAATGAAGGAGAAACATGTAATCCTGAAGGTATCTGTAAATATTGTGGCGTTCCTAATGCTATTCTACGATCAGGTCAGACCGGGAAAAAAGAAAGTCAGGAAACCTCTCTTTCAATTAAAACAAATGGATCTACAAAAACTTTTGATATACGAATAACGGCAGCCCCTTTTCACCATATGAATAAAAGATTTACCTTAGTTACTATAATTGATATAAGTGAAACAAAAAGAAAAAGAGCACTTGAGAGGATATTCTTTCACGATGTTCTGAATAAAACTGCCAGTCTTACAGGGGCTTTTGAGCTACTGAATGACAAAAGCAATGAAAATACTGAAGAAAAAAATGAATTAATACAACTTTCGGATGAAATTATCAACGATCTGAATGAAGAAATCTTATTGCAGAAAAATTTAATGGATGCTGAAAGCGGAGATCTCGAAACTAAAATCTCTTCATTCAGTACCCGGGAGATTATAGAAGAATCTGTAAAACAAATTATGCAATACCCGGAAACTGAAAATAAAAATGTTGTAATCCACGAAAATACAGCTGATGAAGAAATCTATTCCGACCCGATCTTGCTAAAAAGAATCATTATCAATATGTTAAAAAATGCTGTTGAAGCATTGAAAAACAAAGAAACTGTAAAAATTGGCTGTAATTCAGAACAAAACAAAGTAAAAATCTGGGTTTACAACCCCGGCTTTATACCTAAGGATGTTCAAATCCAAATTTTTGAAAGAACTTTCTCGACAAAAGACAGGAATCGCGGATTAGGAACATACAGCATGAAATTACTTGGAGAACAATATTTAGGTGGTAAAGTTGACTTTGTTTCAACAAAAGAAGAAGGCACCACTTTTTTCATTAGATTACCCAAAGGATAAAAGAGTGCCCCGTTTGTCGAAACACTCTTATATAAAAAAAACCTTATAAATTTTATTTATAATCTTTGCCTGCAAAATATTTCATAAACTGCATTCTATAGTAAGCAGCCGGATTTTCTGTTTTTTGCTGACTCATCAGTCCTCTGAAAGCGTCTAATGATTTATATCCTTTTTGGTTCATCCAGCTTTCCAATTCCTCTAATATAACTTTAATATGATCTTTGCCATTTTTATAAATTGTTGTGGCTACCTGGGTCACGTTTGCTCCGGCAAGAATCAGTTTAATTACATCCTCTCCATCATTTATCCCAGTTGAAGCTGCCAGATCACATGCAGACCTGTCCGACATGATACCAATCCATCTAAGAGGCATACTTATTTCAGAAGGATGGCTTAAGACATTCGAAGACAACAGTTGCATGTTATTAATGTCTATATCCGGGCTGTAAAACCGGTTGAAAAGAACTATGCCTTCAACACCTGAATGAGAAAGCTGCTGAATAAAAGGTCCGAGATTAGATGAATAATAACTAATTTTAAGAGAGACAGGTATATTGACATATTTTTTTACTTCATCTATTATTTTAAAATATAGCTTTTCATTTTCATCACAGGTTTTATTAAAGTCTGAAGGTAAGACAAATACATTAAGCTCTAAAGCATCTGCCCCTGCATCCTGAAGTGATTGAGCATAATAAGGCCATTTTTCGGCAGTAACACAATTCACAGAGGCAATAATAGGTATAGAAACAGCTTTTTTAGCCTCCCTAATCAACTGCAAGTGTTTTGTGAGTGCATCATCCTGTGCATAATTATCATAAAAATCCATAGTTTCCGGATACAAAAATGATTCCCTGTTCATTTGATCCTGGTCCTTCTCCATCTGAATCCGAATCTCCTCTTCAAAAATAGATTTTAAAACCACGGCTCCTGCTCCACTCTCTTCAAAACCTTTTATATCCTCTATACTGTTTGTAAGTCCGGAACTGGCTGCAACAATCGGATTTTTTAACTTTAATCCCAGATATTGAGTTTCTAAATTTGCCATCATAGCTTAAAATTTTTATTGATTAATATAATTTCCTCTTTATCTTTGTCAAGATAACCAAAAATCATTAATTATGAAACGATTTGGCCTAATTTTCATATTGTTAATCCCTTTTTTATTCACGACTTGCAACAATAAGCAAAAATCTAACAATCAAACAAGCCAAAATGTTGAATTCGCCATAGTAATTCATGGAGGAGCTGGCGATGCAAAAAATACAGATATTGCTGAAGACCAGCAAACCAGGTACAAACAAAAACTCCAGGAGGCACTTGATACAGGTGTTCAAATGCTGAAAGAAGGAAAATCTTCTGTAGATGTTGTTGAAAGTGTTATCCATATTCTTGAGAATTCTCCGCTTTTTAATGCAGGTAAAGGAGCTGTCTTTACCCATAAAGGAACAAACGAGCTGGATGCATCAATCATGTGTGGAAAGGACTTAAATGCAGGTGCCGTTGCCGGCGTTGGAGACATAAAACATCCAATTTCTGCGGCAAAGAAAGTAATGGAAAATTCTGAACATGTAATGCTGGCTGGCAAAGGAGCCTCTCAGTTTGCAAAGGTTCAGAACCTGGAAATAGTTGACTCTTCATACTTTTATACTGAAAGAAGATGGAAATCTTTGCAAAAGTACTTAAAAGATAAAAAATACGGTACTGTCGGCTGTGTAGTTCTTGACAAAAAAGGAAACCTGGCAGCAGGAACATCCACTGGTGGAAGAACCAATAAAAAATATGGCAGAATAGGTGATTCACCAATCATCGGGGCAGGCACATATGCCAATAACAATACTTGTGCAATATCAGCCACAGGACATGGAGAATTTTTTATTCGATATACAGTAGCTCATGATATTTCAGCATTAATGGAATACAAAAAACTGACTGTAAAAGAGGCAGCCCATAAAGTGATACGCGAAAAACTGGTAAAAGCCGGAGGAAAGGGTGGCATAATTGGTGTTGATAAAAAAGGAAATATCATAATGAGTTATAATACCAATATGATGTTCCGGGCTTATCAAAAATCAACCGGCGAGAAAGGGGTTCATATTTTCGGTAAAAAAACTGAAAAGTAAAAAGATAGCCTTCCCGAAGTTTAAAATTCTTTGAGATTGATATCTATATCAGCTTCAATCTCAAAGTCCTTTACTTCTTCGTGAACATCAGGATCCTCTGTGTCATAAAACCAGTTAATTTCAATCTCACCACCATTTTGCTGGTATTTTTTCAGTATTTCAAATATATCCAGTAAACACTTGGTTGCACTTGTATTAAAATAAACAAGTTTGACATTAAAGGTAATTTTTTTCCCAACCTGCTTGATATACTCATCAAGCCAATTCATTAATGGCAGGTAAAAAGTATAGGTGGATTCCATATACGATTCTCCTGTTATTTCACAAATACCTGTTTCTGCATCAAAAAATACACCAGGTTTGTCGGGCGTATTCGGATTCCTTCGTATATGAATATTTTCCATAGAGAATTATTATTATTACCTGGTCAAATTTATGAATAAATTCTCCATATAATTCTAACAAAATATATTTTTTTCCGTAGAAAATGAAATATATTTGAATAAAATTTATGAATATTATCTATTATAGATTATATTTGAAGTGATGAACATTAATAAATAACTGGACAACATGGGAAAATTCTCAATATTCTTTATCTCTGTTTTCATCATCTCCACACAATTATTTTCTCAACTTCCCGATGAGCTCATGAAGGAATTGATTAAAAATAATGGTGTCAAGTCTCAAACACAATGGAACTATAACTTTAAGAATGAGAAACCGGAGAAAGAAGGTTATAAAAATACTTATAAAGAGTATAACAAACATGGAAATCTTATTAAGGAAATATACTATCGGAGAGGTAATGTCAATCAAAAAATGAGCTATAAATACGATGAGAACCAAAATAAAACAGAATTCATAAATTATAGCGCTAAAAACGATGAGGTTGTCTTCAAACAAGAATTTTTCTATAATAAGAAAAACCTGAAAATACGTGAAAATAGATACAATGGAAATGATTATTTCAAAATATACTATGATTATAATGACCAGGACCGGTTAAAAAAAATTACCAAGAAAAAACTGGTTGGAACTGATAAAAAACTGGAAGAAGAACGAATATATACCTATAAAGGCGATAAACAAATAATTAATGTATTAGATGATGAGGGAAATAAACTTTCCAAAATTATTAATACTTATGACAAAAACCAAAATTTAACAAGTTTTGTCACTTATGATACAGAGGGAAAAGAATTAAAAAAGCTCACTTATAAGTATAATAAAAACAATCAAAAAACTGACGAGATCAAATACCAAAACGGAAACTTTATTTATCACAAAAATTTTGATTATAACAAAAAAGGAAATCTTGTCGAAATACAAAAGGAACAACCCAGGGAAAATGTTCACATATCCAAAATATACGAATATGACACCAAAGGATTGGTTGACAAAGAGTTAAGATACGACGACATGGCTGAGAAGTATGATTCAAAAAAATATTTTTACGGAGAAAACGGACTGCTAAACAAGGTCATTGTATATTATGCGCTTTATGATTATAAAGTAATGTACAAATATAATTACGAGTTTTACTAAAAAACAACAGAATAAACAAAAAGAAAAGAGGCTGTCTCTTCAGGCAGCCTCTTTTTGTTTTGTAACAGGTAATTTTTTTAACGGAGATTTTTGAAAGCTAACTCAAGCTTGTCAGACAACCTGTTAAAAACCTCTTCTTTGGTACCTATTCCATCAATTTCATATATTGGTTTTTGTTTTCTGTAATATTCTAAAACTGGTATGGTTTTGGTATTAAATTGCTCCATTCTTCTGACAATGGTATCGATACTTGTATCATAGGGTCTTCTCCCCTCTGTTTTACCTCGTTTGCTTAATCTTTTTATTGATTCAAGCGTAGGCACATGAAGATTAAAAATGCATGAAACCGAAGAATTTAATTTTCTGAGCAAACCATCCAGGATATAAGCCTGGACAATTGTTTTTGGAAAACCTTTAAAAAAGAATCCACGTGCATCAGGATGGGTCTTAATTTGTTTTTCAATAAGCCTGATGGCAAATTCATCCGGAACGATATCTCCTTTTTCCATGTAGGACTGGGCTGCTTTCCCCATCCCTGAACCTTTCTTTATCTCTTCTCTAAGCATTGAACCTGCAGAAATATAGATCAAATTGTGTTTTTCAGCGAGCATTTTACCTTGTGTATCTTTCCCGGATCCCGGAGGTCCGAATAATACGACATTTAACCACTGTTTTGTCAGTGAATGTTCAATCGTGTCGGTAATTCTTTTTAAAATTTCGTCTACAGTTCCTACTCCATCAATCTTATAGTAAATTCCTTTTTCACTGTAAAAATTTGCAACAGGCAGGGTTTTATTTTTATACTCTTTTAGTCTGTTTTTAATCACTTCCTCAGTATCATCACTCCTGTTTTCTTTTTTTGACCTCTCTTTCATTCTTTTAAGAAGTTCATCTTCCGGAACTTCAAGACTAATCATGCAGGAAAGTGATGTATTTAATTTAGAAAGCAAACCTTCCAGGATATATGCCTGAACAACAGTCCTTGGAAAACCATCAAACAGGAATCCATTTACTTCAGTATTGGTCTTGATTTTCTTCTCAATTATTTGCACTATTATATCATCTGAAACCAATTCTCCGCGTTCAATTACATCTCTGGCTTGCTTTCCAAGTTCCGTATTTTCAGCCATTTCTTCCCTTAGTATATCACCGGTGGAAATATAGGCCAGGTTGTATTTCTCTACTAGTTTTCTTGATTGGGTTCCTTTGCCCGCTCCGGGAGGTCCAAAAAGTGCAATATTAAACATATCTTATTCTGTTTATTTAAGTTAATAATTTACTTGTTTTTTAAAAGGCTATTTCCTGTTTCCGTTGCAAAGAAAGAAAAATATTATTGAAAGAAACATTAAATAACCAATCATTGTAAATGTTAAAAATCCAGCTGAAATTGTGAAAATTTTATAAAAGATCATTAAAAACATAACCAGGGAAGTAAAAACAGTCAGCGTTTGTTTCTTTGTAAAAGTTCCGATAAAAAATAATATTCCCATAATACTCATTACGGAAGCAAAATAAAATGAGAATTGATTAAACTTAATGGCTAAAACAGTATCAAAAAAATTGATGTAAATAAATAATAAAACCACTATACGCATTATGAAAGTGGCAATTGGCAGTAGTAGTCTGGCTGGTTTCATAATTTACCGGTTTTTGTGTAAAGATTTAAAAAAAAAATCTAAATAACAACTATTATAAGCGATTTAACCAATTTGATAATATCCTGTTTCTGGTATTAAGTTATTATTGAAAAATTTTAATATTGTATATCAAACAAAATAAAAATAAAAGCAAATGAAAAACATTACAAAAGAAATTTTTCTGCTATTTATGGTTTTTACAAGCACCACATTATTGGGGCAAACTTCTGAGTGGAAAACCTATTATGAAAAGTCAGGTTATAAAAGAACACCTTCATATGAAAAAACTATTGAATATTCTAAAAAGCTAGCTGAAAATTCAAAACAACTTGAATTCAAAACTTTTGGTAAAAGTGCCAGAGGGAAAGATCTCCCTCTTTTAATTTTTGATAAAGACTCTGAATTCACACCCGAAAAAGCAAAAGAAAAAAATAAACTAGTTTTATTGGTTGAGGCATGTATTCATCCGGGTGAATCGGAAGGCAAGGATGCAGGTCTGATGCTTTTACGAGACATAGTAATAAAGAATAAATATAAAGATGCATTAGATGGTATAACCTTGTTGTTTATTCCTATTTTTAATGTGGATGGTCACGAAAGATTTGGACCTTTTAACCGAATCAATCAGAATGGACCAGAAGAGATGGGCTGGAGAACAACTGCACAAAATCTGAATCTAAACCGTGATTTTCTAAAGGCAGATGCCCCGGAAATGAAGGATTGGCTAAAACTATTTAACAAGTGGTTGCCGGATTTCTTTATTGATTCACACACTACAGATGGCGCAGATTATCAATATGTTATTACCTATGCTCTGGAAACTTTTGGTAATATGGATAAAGGAATAACTGGTTGGCAAAAAGAAACTTACCTGCCAAAACTTAAAGAAAAAATGAAGGATGACTCCATACCTTTTTTCAGGTATATTTCCTTTAAAAACTGGCACGACCCTACAAGCGGAATGGTTTCCTGGGCAGCTTCTCCTAGACTTTCAGAAGGATATACAGCTATACAAAACCGAGCGGGTTTGTTAATTGAAACCCACATGTTGAAACCATATAAAGAAAGAGTTGATGGTACTTATCATACAATTTTAAATACGATTCAAATCCTGTCTGATCAAAAACAAAAGTTGAAACGATTAAATGAAGAAGCTGATAATTACTGTGCTTCTGAAAAATTCAGAAAGAAACCCTTTCCGGTGGATTTCGAGGCAGGAAACGATAGTACAATGATAAATTTTAAAGGAATCAATTATAAAATAACAGAAAGCACTCTTACAGGAAACAACTGGATACAATACACAGGAGAAAAGAAAAATTATAAATTACCTTACTACAATGATATTAAGGCTACTGAAGTGGTTAATATTCCTGAGATGTATATCATCCCACCTGAATGGCATTCTGTAATATCAAGATTAAAGTGCCATGGGATTAAATATTTCAGAACAAAAAAGAAGTTGGAGATAAATATCACCAGTTACAAGTTTAAAAATGTAAAATGGGCTGGGCAACCATATGAAGGCAGGCACAGAATTGTTGATTTTAAACTGGATACTGTTGAAGAAAAACGACAATTCCCGGAGAAATCAGTGATAATACCCACAAATCAAAGAACAGCCAGGGTTATTGCGCATATTTTTGAACCGAATGCGCCAGACTCATATTTAAAGTGGGGATTCTTTAATGCAATATTCGAGCAAAAAGAATATGCCGAAATGTATGTAATGGAGAAGATGGCAAGAAAGATGCTTAAAGATAATCCCAAATTAAAAGAAGAGTTTGAAAGAAAAATGAAGAATAAGGAATTTAGTGAAAATCCATGGAGAATTACTAACTGGTTCTATAAACAAACACCCTATTGGGACGAAAGAAAGAACAGGTACCCTGTTGGTAAAATATATGAAAAGGAGGATATTAAAGCAAAAATGATTAAAAAATAATATTGTTACATTTGTAAACATCCTGGATTTACTAATATCTTAATAGTCCAAAATATAACTATAATATTGATTTTTCAAGAAAAGAAAATAATTACATATTTTTAAAAAAATAAAACGAATGCAGGTTTAAGAAATCTCCCTTTTATTTCTATAATTAACCCGGCATGACAATTAACAAATAAAAATGCCTGCCTTGTATCATTTAATTACCAGGATTAAAAGGCTAATCCCAAAAAGCAAATAAAAAAAGCATAATGCCTTCATCATATGCTAAAGCTAAATTATCAAAGTGTATACCTTTTTATTTACCACCTGGCGAATTAACACACATAAAATCTTTATACCCCCTTTTTAAAAACATAATAAAATCTTTAAGGAGAATACAAGCAGACTGTATGATAATTAATCTAAGAAACAGTTCTAATCAACTATAACATTTCACATTTGTAACCGATTATTATGAGTAAATTGTGCGGATTTTACCGGATCGTTTCTGTGCAACATGTTGCATATTTGTATAATTTATATAATATTCGTAAAATCAATCATTTATAAAATTAAAATAAAGTATTAGTTTATTTATTTTAGTTGCTGCGGACGATTTTAACTGAAAATTCAACCCAATATGTTAATTAATTTACTATATATCAGCTTTATAAGCAAATTATTTGAAGTAATGATACATAAAGTTCGCGATTAAATTCATAAATATCTAATTTACAATGTAATAAAATTTATAGCAATCTTTTTTAAAACAAGACTCTCTCTCAGGACAGATCGAAACGTACAAAGGAACTAAATATTATAAAATTCGTGCATATACGGTAACTGCGGTGTTAACAATAAAGACACTAACCTGTTTTTTATACCGTTTTTAAATTTCCTGGTTATTGTTAGTTCTACGAAAGGACAGCTCTCAATATATACTGTTAAAATTTACCAGTTATTATTAAGTTTACAAATGTAATGTATATTTTTATAGTTATTTTCCAATTGTGAACATTTAATTGTTTACATTTGTAGAAACTAATTTTATGAAAGATCGAATTCTACAATTAATAAAGGAATTAAACCTTAATTCTACAAAATTGGCATCTGAAATAGGTGTTCAAAGGTCTTCTATATCTCATGTTTTATCGGGCAGAAATAAACCCAGTTTTGATTTTATAGAAAAAATATTACGCACCTATCCGAAAGTTAACCCAAAATGGTTGATTATTGGTGAAGGAGACCCTTTCGTTTCTGAAAAACAGACCTCTATCCCATTTGATGATAAAGATTCAAAAAAATTAAGTCCTCGAGAATTAAATATTACAAACAAGCATGATCCTAATAACGAAATAGGAAAATCTGAAAAAGAAAATATCCAAACCCCACAGATAAAAAAGATTGTAATTTTCTATAGCGATAATAGCTTTGAAGAATATCACCCACGTAATGATAAATGAACAATCTTATTTATCTTTGCATAAAAAATAATGTATAAATTATTTATAAGACCCCTGCTTTTCCTGCTAAAACCGGAATCTGTTCATAATCTTATTGTTAAAACACTTAAAATATTGTTCAGGATTCCCGGCATTCCCTGGATTTTTTCTAAATCATTTGAAATGAATAATCCTGAATTACAAAGACATTTTTTAGGGCTGACCTTTAGCAATCCTATAGGACTTGCAGCCGGTTTCGATAAAAATGCAGAAGTTTACAATGAATTCAGTCATTTTGGCTTTTCCTTTATTGAGATTGGGACCGTCACCCCTGTTCCTCAGCCAGGTAATACAAAACCCCGGTCTTTCCGAATTCCTAAGGATAAAGGGTTGATTAACAGAATGGGATTTAATAATAAGGGAGTAGAATATGCAGCAAATCGTTTGAAGAAAAACAACCCTAAAGTAATTATCGGAGGAAATATTGGCAAAAACACATCAACACCCAATAGCAAAGCCATTGACGACTATAAAACTGCTTTTAAAAAACTTTATGATCATGTAGATTACCTGGTTGTCAATTTGAGTTGCCCTAATATTAAAAATTTAAATGAACTACAAGACAAGAAGGCCACAAAAGAAATACTAGATGAACTTGATAAGATCAGACATACAAAACCTCAGAGAAAACCTCTCCTTTTAAAGATATCGCCTGACTTACAAACCGAAGACCTTGAAGACGTAATAGATATCTACTTTTCTACTGGTATTGATGGTGTTATAGCTACCAATACTACAATAACCAGAAAAAATCTGAATACTCCAGACAAGAAAATAAAGAAAATAGGAACGGGCGGACTAAGCGGTAAACCAATAACTTCAAAATCCACAGATATTATACGTTATCTCACAGAAAGATCTGATCACAAAATACCGATTGTTGCAGTAGGAGGAATTATGAAACCGGAAGATGCTCTTGAAAAGCTTGAAGCTGGAGCCACATTGGTGCAGATCTATACCGGGTTTATATACAATGGTCCGGGTTTTGTTAAAAAGATAAATAAAGAAATTTTAAAAGAAACATAAAAAAAAAGCCGCCTTTTGCAGGCAGCTTTTTGTGACTCAGCTGGGTCTCGAACCCAGGACTTCTTCCTTAAAAGGGAAGTGCTCTACCAACTGAGCTACTGAGTCGGTGCAAAAGTAATACCTTATGTTTATTCTACAAATTTTTTTAAATGTTTTTTTATAAAAAATTTAATCTGGCTTGTTTTGTGCTGTTATAGAAACAGTTAACAAGGATTCTGTTTGTAATAAAACTCAAAAACGGTTTTGATTTTATTTAAATATTTTACTTCTTTAAATTTTATAGATTTTACTCTACCAGCCCCATTTAGAGAGAGACAGAGTGAAAACATGCATGAATTATGGCTATAAATGCTGAATGGAAAGGCTTAAGCCAAGAATTTCTATTGAAATTGCTTGCCATTACAAGAATTTTTCCGGGAAAAAAGCCCCGAAACTAGCTTTATTTTCACTATTTTAATGAATTTTCTGAGCCCAAATATTAGGGTTTTAGCTTAACCACGCCATAAATGGCTAGCTAAGTCAATTGATCAACATCTGAATTGACTTGTATTTTCATACAGTCTATTTAGGGGCGGAGCTTTGAATCACATATAACTATCAAAACAAAAGCAAAACAGTTCCTCAAATTGTATATATAAAAAAAAGCCGCCTTATGCAGGCAGCTTTTTGTGACTCAGCTGGGTCTCGAACCCAGGACTTCTTCCTTAAAAGGGAAGTGCTCTACCAACTGAGCTACTGAGTCGGTGCAAAAGTAATACCTTATGTTTAATCTGCAAATTTTTTTCTTAAAATTTTAAAATATTTTTCACGGAATAATATCATACAAATACAGAAAGAATAATAAAAGCAAAAAGTCAATATGTTAGATAGAGTTATATTTCAAAATACAGATTTTGCAATAAATTGAACGAACTTCACAAAATTTTCAATACATTTATCCTCGATTTAAACAATCAAAAATTCTATGAATCGCAAAGTTGCAATTATTACAGGAGCTTCTTCAGGTATAGGAAAAGCTCTTGCTTTTGAATTGACAAGAAAAAATTTTAATGTAGTTCTTGCGGCAAGAAATGTAAATAAATTAAATCAAATACAAGACGAAATAAATAACAACCATATAGAAAGAGCTTTATCAGTACAAACAGATATTACAAGGGAAAACGAGTGCAAAAAACTCATTGAAAAGACCATCGAGAAATTTGGAAGAATCGATATTCTAATAAATAATGCAGGTGTTTCAATGCGCGGACTTTTTGAATATACAGATGTAATTGTACTCAAAAAACTTATGGATGTCAATTTTTGGGGTACCGTATATACTACAAAATACGCCCTACCTTATTTGCTGAAGACAAAAGGAAGTGTAGTAGGAATATCTTCTATTGCAGGATTCCAGGGATTACCCGGAAGAACCGGTTATTCAGCATCAAAATTTGCCATGCATGGTTTTTTAGAAACCCTGAGGGCTGAAAACCTCCATACTGGCTTGCATGTAATGGTTGCTGCTCCAGGCTTTACTGCTACAAATGTGAGAAAATCAGCACTGGGGCCCAATGGTAATCCACAGGGAGAAAGCCCCAGGGAGGAGGGTAAAATGATGACTCCTAAAAAAGTAGCAAATATCATTATTCATGGGATTAAAAGAAAACGTCGTACCATTGTAATGACAAACCAGGGGAAACTCACAGTTATACTTAAAAAAATTGCACCAAATATTTTAGATAAGCTTACATACAGAATCTTAGCCAAAGAACCGGATTCACCTTTTAAATAAATGATATGAAATATTTTGCTGAAACTATCCAGCAGATTGATCTGGCAGATACAGAAGAATTCTATGCCCTGTCAAGTCTGTTGATAGTTACAATTGGCTTTATTTGCTATCATTTTATAAGTGAACATATCCATCGCAAAACTTCTTCAAAAACATTCTACTCCCAAACTATTTTTCAACGATTAACAGGATTCCTCTTTCTGGGAGTCATACCAGTCTCTATACTATTTTTCCAGGATCTTAGCCAGGTGAAAGAAATTGGAATTGCTTTCAATAATTTTTCAATCACGATTTTCTCTGTATTGATTATTGGATTATTAATTCTAACAGGCAATTATTTTATAGGGAAAAAGGAAAGCAATTATTCGGTATATCCCCAAATGCGCATTGAAAAGTGGAATACAAAATTTATATTTATCAATGTTATCACCTGGATGGTTTATTTGTTGGCTTATGAAATTGCCTTTCGCGGTATACTGATTTTTCCGTTCATTGAGCTTTTGGGAACAGAACTAACCATTGCTCTGAATATAAGTATTTACGCACTGGTTCACATACCTAAAGGCAAAAAAGAAACCATAGGAGCCATACCATTAGGTTTTATTTTATGCATAATTACAATTGAGACAAACAGTATTTTATCAGCATATATTATTCATGTTATTATGGCTGTTTCGAACGATATCTTTGCCTTGAAAGCAAACCCAAAAATGCAAATTGGAGAATAATATGAAATTTTTCATTACAGGCGCAACAGGGTTTATTGGGACACGGCTTGCTCTTTCGCTGGCTGAAAAAGGGCATTTAGTAAATGCTTTGGTCAGATCAATTTATAAAGAAAATCAACTGGCTCACCCCAACATAAATATTATTAAAGGAGATATTTTCGATATAGAAGCACTTAAAAAAGGAGCAGAAAAAACTGATGGAATTTTTCACCTTGCAGCACTAGCCAAACCATGGGTAAAAGACAAAAAACTATACAACAAAGTAAATGTAGAAGCTACTAAAATAATCCTTGAAATTGCCGGAGATTATAACATAAATAAAACTGTAATTACCTCTAGTGCGGGTACATTAGGACCTTCTTCCGGCAAACCCCTTGATGAAAAATCTTCCAGGCAAATTGATTTCTTAAACGAATATGAAAGCACAAAATTTATGGCAGAAAAAATTGCCAAAGATTTTGCCCTACAAGGTTTAAATGTAGTTATTGTCAATCCCTCAAGAGTATACGGGCCCGGTTTGCTTACCAAAAGTAATTCCACAACAATCATGATAAAAAACTATATTCATGGGAAATGGAGAATTATCCCGGGGAGTGGTAAAAGAATAGGCAATTATGTGTTTATTGATGATGTTATTGAAGGCCATATAAAAGCAATGGAAAAAGGTGTGCCAGGGGCTCATTATATTTTAGGAGGAGAAAATGCGTCTTACTTAAAATTCTTCAATACGATTTCAAGTGTAAGTAACAAAAAATACAAACTTTTTAAAATTCCGGTATGGATGCTCATAACTTTTGCAGGCATACAGATGTTTTTCGCACGTATAGTGGGAAGGAGTCCCCTATTGCCACCCAAATGGGTAAAAAAATATATGTTCGACTGGGAACTTAATCACCAGAAAGCCAAAAATGAGTTAGATTATAAACCGCATTCCCTGGAAAAAGGTATTCAAAAAACCCTCAAATGGCTGCAAAAAACACCTGTATTATGAACAAGGATAACCAATTTGCATTAATAACCGGTGCAAGTTCCGGAATTGGCAGAGCCCTGGCAGTAGAATGTGCAAAAAGAAACAAAAATCTGGCCTTAGTCTCTTTATGCGATTCAGGTTTAGGAAGGTTTATTAAATATTTAAAAACATATTATCCGGTAACCATCCATCATCTTGAAATTGACCTAACAACAAAAGATGCCCCAAAAGCCATTTATAATTGGTGTCAGAATAAAAACATAGCAGTTAATATGCTAATAAATAATGCAGGGAAAGGACATCTGGGACCTTTTTACGATTATAATTACGAATTTTACGAGCATATTATACGACTCAACATTGAATCAGTTGTATTATTGACACGACTATTTATACCTGAACTAAAAGCCCAGCAAAAATCTTATATATTGAACCTGGGCAGCCTGGCTTCATTTTATTTTATGCCATATAAAACGGTTTATGCAGGTAGCAAAGCATTCATCTATTCTTTTTCAAAGGCTTTAAGGCAAGAGATGAAAAATACAAATATTAATATTAGTGTCCTTTGTCCAGGTCCGATTATTACAAATCAGGATGTTATTGTCAGGATCAGAAGAGGAGGTTTTTGGGGTAAAGCATCTTCAATGCGTTCCAGTAGAATGGCCAAAATCGCAATTGATAAACTAATGCAGGGAAAGCCAGTTATAGTCCCCGGATTCATAAATAAATTTTTTCTGGTTCTAAATAAACTTACCCCGGGTTTTCTGAAACAAAGAATTATTCACCGAAAATTTAGTGTTAAAAACAAGGTATAACAACTTATCTGGCAGTGTTATATTATTTTATTTTGGAAATAACCCAAAAAAGAACACTTAAAAAAATACTTATTAAAATCATTGTTGTGACGGGCGCATAAAATGTAAAATTTTCTCTTCTTATCCTGATATCACCGGGTAAATTGCCCAGCCAGCCAAATTTATTTCCGGCAAAATATAAAATAATTCCAACTACTACTAAGAAAATCCCTGCAATAATCACGTATTTCCCTATTTGCTGCATCACAATTAACCATTTTTAACAAATTTAAAAATTAAAATTGATTGATAACAACTACATATTTTATTATTTTGTAGAACCATATGTATAATAAATAACTGATGAACAAAACAAAATTAATTATTTTTGCAATTCTAATTATTGCAGTGTTTTCAGGATTGTTTATCCTGAATAAAGACAAACTGGCTCTGGAAAGTGATTTTAAGAAAATCATTCATCCCTATCATGGAAAACCAGGGTTTGTGATCATGTCGCTTCCTGACTTTATTTTCTTTGATATTCTTAATGATTCAGCATCTGAAAAAGAGGATTGGATTCCGAAGGAAGCTGTAAAAACTACCAGAATGTTATATTTTCATGAAAATAAGTCTTTAAAAACTCAAACTGATTCATTATTGAATAGTATTGTAAAAGAAATGAATCAGAATAACTTTGTATTAATTGCAGAAGATGATTCCTCGGGTAAAGGAATTATGCAGGTAAGATGCAGAAAAATCCAGGATAACTGGAATGAGGCAACAATCTCCTTTTGTAACGATTCTACGTTGTTATTAGTTAATTTAATTAATAATTTACCTGAGTCATCTATAGTTAAAATATCTGAAAACATTAAAAATCAAGAATTTAATTTTAATTAATGAATAGCATAAAAAATATATTTAATTATTTATTGGCAGGAAATTTGTTCTACACTATAAGAACAAAATGTTTAACCGAGAAAACTAAAAAGATAATTATGAAGACAATAAAGCGAATTATTGCATTATCAGTCTTTGCATCTGTATTTGTCTTTATTGGATGTGAAAAAGACGACAGTAGCGATGAAAATGAAATGATGCCAAAAGACGAAGCGCAGCAACTCATTTCTAATACAAGCCAGCAAACAGCCCAGGATATGGAGAGGATGCAAAACACTGATGGCGTGAAAGCTATGAGTACAATAGACAGCATGTTTTCAATTCATGATCCCTTAACCGCTTCCAAAGAAGGAAAGAATTCCTCAATTATCAGTTCAATGAACCAGGCAATCCAACCTCTTGAACATTCAAAAGCGCAAAGAGTTGGTGATGAACCTTTTAATTTCGACCAAAAAACCATTGAATTTGAATGGGATTATCAGAACAACCAATGGGCTGTAGTTACAGAAGAGGTAGATTCTATTATTTTCCATTTCCCTTCTGACTCTGCGCACTGGTCAGCAGGAGAAAACAATGCCACCTTAACCATTGGTGAATTTACAGAAACTACCATTGCAACAGATACAGGTGATGTTTATGTTCCAACTGATATTCTGGCAGACCTTTATATTGACGGAAACGAACATATGGACCTGGCTTATCATGTTACCTATAGCGCCAATGAAATTGCCACGGCTGATATTACCCTGTTTCTTGAACCATTCACTTTTACTATGTCATATAACAATGATAATAACAATTTTAGTGCTTCAATTTCAAAAAATGGCAATACCTTATTAGCAACTGACCTTACGGTTACAACCGATCAGACAGCTGATGATTCAACTTATATTAAAAAATTAGACGGGGATCTTCAGCTTAGAAGTCTTAAACTCTCCGGCTGGGCAAAACCATACGATCTTAATCAAGACAATATTGAACCCGGAGATATAAGCGGAACACCCACAAATGATAATATAATTAATTACCTTAACGATCAGTTGGATGTTAGTCTTTATGAGGCAAGCAGCGGTCAAAAGGTAGCAGACGTAAAGGTAAAAGATGTCTCTTCAAACCCTGATTATTTTGAACCTTCTCCTGTTTTTGTTTTTGAAGATGATTCGACAGCACCAGTAGAAAATTTCTTTGGTGCAGTGATTGCCCAATATTATGCAATTTTAAGCCAGATAGAATAAATCATCATATATCAACAAAAAAAGCTGGTTTTTATAAGCCAGCTTTTTTTAATTTTATTGATGTGATTTCCGGCCTGATTCCTGACCTTCCAGGAAATCCTATATGCCCAAGCCCTGTATTCACATATAGTTTTTGACCATTAGATTCATATAAACCTCCCCATTCAGGATATCTCCACTGTACAGGACTCCATTTAAAAAAAGGCAGCCAGATACCAAATTGCATACCATGTGTATGCCCTGAAAGTGTTAATTCAATATCTTCTTTTTTTAACACTTTGACCCTCCAGTGGCTTGGATCATGACTTAATAATATACGAAAAGATACATTGTCAGGTAAATTCTTTTGAGCCTGGGAAATATCACCATACTGATGAAAAGGAGGTTTACCCCAGTTTTCGACTCCTAAAATACCAATACCTGAAGAATCTTTAACGACAGTATCAGATTCATTGCACAACAAATTAAAGCCCATGAGTTCATGGTTGTTCTTAACAGAATCGAGATTTTTTGCCCTTGCCTCCTCACTCTCCCAATTATAGTAATCTCCATAATCATGATTCCCAAGAATTGAGTATTTCCCGTCTTTAGCTTTTATTTGCTTAAGAATGTCAAGGTATGGACTGGCTTCTTCATGAAAATTATTCACCAAATCTCCTGTAAAAAAGACCAAATCAGCTTTCTGATTGTTAATTAGATTAACTGCTTTTCTGAGTTTCTCCTCATGATCATACCAACTACCCAGGTGAAGATCAGAAAACTGCACAATCCTGTAATTGTGAAATTCCTCAGGTAAATTATCAAACCGAAGTGTAATCTCTCTAACCTTAAAATGAAATTTACCATAGGTGAGTCCATATAAAACAAATAAAAACAAAAGAATTGCTAAAAATATACCGGTATAGGAGAATAATTGAGGAAAACCCTTATGAAAAATCTTAAAAGCGTGTATAAATAAGAGATCAACCAACCTCAATGCAGTAAATATAATTTTGGGTAAATAAAATAAAATAAAAAGACCGATGAACAGATAATACGCCTTAAAGTTACTAACTGATCTTGTGTCAAGCGATCTGAAAAAAGTTAAATAAAGTAAAAACAATAACAAAATGGAGGTTACACACCAATATATTAAAGTATAATATGAAGTATTTATTCTTACTGTTTTTCTTAGGTTGTACCAGGTAAATAAGTCAATAGCAAGAATAAAAATTATTAAAATTACAATCATTATATATATTCTGTTTCTCATTTCCTGTTTAGAACGCTAATTTATTTTTTTTTGTTCACTTCATGATTCCAAAAATACAATGCATTTCATTTTTATCAAAACAACTAATCATACTTTATAGAGATGCTAAAGTTTATTTAGATTAATTTTTAATAAAATATTTTGAAGATCGGAAAAAGTGTTATAATTTTGTTTTGAACAAATGTTCTAAACAGCTAAAAAATCTAAAATATGGCTTATAAAATAACAGAAGATTGCATTGCATGCGGAGCATGTATAGATGAATGTCCGGTAGAAGCAATAAGTGAAGGAGAAATTTACAAAATTGATCCTGAGCTTTGCACTGATTGTGGGGCATGCGCAGATGTTTGTCCTGTCGATGCAATCATACCGGACGAATAAAATTTTTAACTAAAATTTTTAAGCGGGTATTTCTTTCCATGAAATATCCGCTTTTTTTATTAAAACTACAATCATTAACCACTCCCAAAACCCGAATTCTTCATAGTAAAGATTTTATCAAATACAAATACCAGAAACCTGAAATACCAAATAAAAAAACAGGTAAAAATGAAACCAGGATATGAGTCATATTAATTATTTTTTATATTTTAGTTACCTATATTTAATACCATTTTGCTATGAAAATCAACTCAAGTATAAAAGGAAAAATGCTTTTTTACATATTGTTCATTTCTTCCTTGATTTACATTATTGCTGTCGGTTACATTAGTTATAAATTAAGATCAAATGCCCTTAGCGATGCCAAAGATAAGATCGATGCTATGGCTATGCAATATGCCAATGAAACAAAAGCCAATTTGAATGTAGATATGGACATCTCGCGGGCTCTGGCACAAACTTTTGAAACCCTGATCGATAAACCCAGAGATGAGATTATAAGCCAAAGCAATGAAATAATTAAAAATGTCCTTCAGAAAAACCCGAATTTCTTATCTATTTGGGTGAGTTATGAATTAAATACCATAAGTAAGAACTATAATAAAACGCACGGCAGGCTTAGATTAACCTATTATAAATCTAATGGTAATCTAATATACCAGGAGGAAATTCTTGACACAGGAGATGATTTTGAAAAAGGCGCTTATTATGATGTAAAAAAGAGCCCCCATGAATTGGTTATGGATCCATATTATTATTCATACACAGGTGACGCTGAAGAAATTTATGAGACAAGTGTTGGTGTACCGGTTATGGATGGAGACCAGTTTGCAGGACTGGCAGGTTTAGACTTAACACTGGAGCGTTTCCAGCCTGTAATAGAAAAAATAAAACCTTATGAAAGAAGCTATGCCTTTCTTATTGCTAATAATGGTACTTTTGTTGCTCACATGAATGAAAAGTATCTGGGAACTTCTATTAACCAGTTTGAAGACAATAAAGAAGAATTTAATTTACTGCAAAAAATACAGGAAGGAAAAACTGTTTCTTATACACGAGAAGGCCATGAGGACCAATCAAAACATTATGTCTCCTATGCACCTATAATAATTGGAAATTCCACTACTCCGTGGTCATTTGGCTTGGCTGTACCCTTGGATGTAGTAATGGCCGATGCCCAGGAAGCCTTCAGGAATGCAATAATCGTAGGGTTAGTTGGACTCATACTGGTAGCATTGGTTATATGGATTATTGCTCACAACATATCAAGGCCTATTAAAAAAACAACAAATGTTCTTGGAGATCTTGCCAAAGGTAAGATAGACGAAAGCAAGAAATTAAAAATAAAATCAAAAGATGAGATTGGACAGATGAGCAATTCGGTCAACACTCTTATTGAAGGCCTTAACAAGACTGCTAATTTTGCAAGAGAAATAGGTCAGGGAAACCTGGATAAAGAATTTGAGTTATTGAGCAATGAAGATGTTTTAGGAAATAGCCTTCTGGAAATGAGAAAAAGTCTTAATGAAGCAAGAGACATAGAAGAAAAAAGAAAAGAAGAGGAATACAAACAAAACTGGGCTACAAAAGGGCTTGCTAAGTTTGGTGATATTTTAAGGCAAAGCTCAGAAAAAATGGAAGAGTTTGGTTACAATGTTATCAGCAATCTTGTTAAATACACTGAGACTAACCAGGGTGGTATTTTCATTATCAATGATGAAGACAAGAACGACAAATATATAGAAATGCTTGCATGTTATGCATACAGCCGGCGTAAATATGTTGAAAAAAGAATAGAAATGGGAGAAGGTCTCATAGGACGATGTGTTCTTGAAAAAAAACCAATCTATTTGACGGAAATACCCGAAGAATATATTAACATTACCTCTGGTTTGGGAACTGCAGTACCCAGAAGCATTCTGATTGTGCCACTCATTGTAAATGAAGAAGTTTTTGGAGCTGTCGAGTTAGCCGGATTCAAAGAAATACCCGACTACGTAAGAAAATTCGTAGAAGATGTCGGTGAAGATATTGCCTCTACTATTAAATCAACAAAAATCAATATACAAACAAATAAACTGCTGGAACAATCGCAACAACAAAGCGAAGAATTGTCTTCACAGGAAGAAGAGATGAGGCAAAACATGGAGGAGTTGCAAGCAACACAGGAAGAAGCAGCCCGCAGAAGTGCAGAAATGGAAGGTCTTATAAATGCACTAAAACAATCTAATCATGTTATAGAATATGATCTTAATGGTAAAATATTAGAGGTAAATGATAATTATCTCAAGCTTTTCAACATGAAAAAGGACGAAATAGTCGGACTTCATCATACCGATTATAAAGATATGACCAAGGAAGATCTAAAGAATTATGATCAGTTCTGGAAAGACCTTAAAGAAGGAAAAAGCAAGAAAGAAACCAGTGTAATAAAGATTGGAAAAAAGAAATATACCTTTGTAGAAACCTATACACCCATCAAAGATCAACACGGAAATCCTGAAAAGGTTCTTAAAATAGCTACAGATATTACTGAAGCTATTGGTAAATAATTAGAAAGGCTGCGATATCAAAACAAAGACTCTCGCTTATATTTAATTATCAGGGTGTTATTGTGTATAAGCCCTTTTTAAGAATTCAAATTAAAATATTTAATACTAAACAGCCCCGGCTTGAAAAACCGGGGCTATTTATAATTAAGTCAATTTCTTATATGCTGACAAAAATGGCTACCTGAAGCTAATACCCAAACCAGCAGTAGCTACAGAATAATTGGCATAAGTGTAATCAAAATGAATTGTAATAACTGCAAATTTCAGTCGCATTCCAACATTATACCTAGGATCAGTAGTACTTCCACTCTTGTGTTTAATTTCCATATCAACCGGATCGGTTACAGAACTAGCTTTGGTTATTTCAGTTCTGTTTTCTGTTGTATTATAAGTGGGTACAGGATAATTTCCTTTTAGTGCCATGGTTGTTTTTGTTGAGGCAAATCCAACTCCACCATAAAAACAAACTACAGGTAAATTAGCAGAGATAAGTAAATTAGAAGTAAAACTTGATATTTCAAGATTCATCATTTGATCAGCAAAATATGAATCCTGAACGCCTACATAATCAATATAACTGCCGTAGTGTGAAGGCATGAAATTTAAAGCTGTTTCTGCGTTCAAACTGGTATAACCACCCATAACAGAAAGATGCAACACAGGAATTCTTTTCAGGGCAGGTATCCACTGCTTGATTGAGTGTTTAAGGCCTACACCCCATAATCCAAATTCAGACCCGCTTCCTAATTTTAATTTCGGAGTGAAACGTCCCATGATCTCTGTACCTTTGATAAGTCCTACAGCACCTTGTATCATTGGTGCCGGGGCAAAACTAAGGCCGGTTCCTTTGGGTAACTCAAACTGAGCCAATGTTACATCATTTCCTCCAATATTTTCTGTGTAAGTTAATTCAGCGCCTGGTTTATTTTTACCCATCGCGGTAGGAGAAGAATTGGAGCTTGAAGTAATGCCTTCCAACCCAAGGCCATTGGGATTAAAACTACGGTCTGCTGTCGGTACAATAGTAGTATTCAAGGTAAATGTAACATCAAAACCACCCAGTTTATGAGGTTTAGCAGTATTATACCAACCGCTGCTCAGATCTGTACCTAACGCATTGGTATAAGGCCTGATATACGCTTTAAGCAGTTTTTCTGTGTTGGATCCAAAAGACATAAATGTTCCTAAATCATCCAGTTGGGAAAACAACGGATTTGAGAGCATTCCTATGAAAACACTCATTAAAAATAACCTGCGGAATAAATTGTTTTTCATATTAAATATTTTTTATTTTGAT
>CAYWSJ010000022.1:0-42660 GCA_964461045.1 uncultured Bacteroidales bacterium
ACCTTTATTAAATTCTTCAGGTGTTATTCTTTCTTTATTAATGCCCTTCAGTTTCCGGCATTAAGAATTTATCTCCAGTTTCTTCAATTAATTGTCTGTACCATTCTTCGCTGTAACCAGGCTGTTTTAGTTTAACAACGCCGGTGCCATTTGTTTTAAATTCTCTGCCTTCTGTAGTTTTTACATTACCATCCATAAACTTCATAAAGAGGAACTGATAGAATTTTTTCCATTTATGTGTCAGCAGGTTGGCATTATCCACAGAAAAGTCGGAAACGAACTCCATGGCTTTTTCTTTATCTTCTTTGTAAAGCTCCATGGCTTTGCCGTCTATGATTTCTGTGTATCTTACAAACTCTTTTTCCAGTTCCTGCTGGAAGTCATTAATATAAGGATGTATCAGGTTGTAACGGGTGTAAGCCAGATTTGAGACCTGGTTGAATACCCAGAATGCAGAATTTTTTCCCCAGTCCATCATACTACCGTTGCCTTCAGCAAAAGTTTCAGGTGCTTTCTGCATACCTGCGTAAAAAGGTGTATAAACTGTACTTGCTGCATCATCAACACTAAACCAGAAAATACCACCAATTTTATCAGGATAATTGGAACGGGCCTGTGCAACAAATGAAAATCCGGTTTGCTGAGTAGCAGTAGCTCTTTCGTTGCAATATTGTTTGCCATCTACTTCCCATGTTAAAGGTCTCCATCGGTAAGGTCTTTCAAAAGGCCCGGCACCAAAATCTTTTCTCATATCCAGTTCTGTACCTTCGAGGTGATCGCGCATATAGTTCATTACGTCGCGAGCAGATATCTTTTTATTTGGCTTGATCCAAAGAGGCATTCTGTTGTCAAGGTCATGTCCTTTGGCATACTCAAGGTACTGATCCATATTGTCGTGAACATCTTTAAAGAATGACCATACACGTACTTCACAAAAACGTGCACCACCAAATGTTACAGGTGCATAGGTATCTGAAAAGCTGAAATCTTCATCTTTACCATTAAACCACCCTTTTTCACGGGCGAAAGAAATTACATCGTCTGCATAAACAGTGTTAATTTCAGGATTGTGAATCTTGTCAATATCACTGAATGTGATACTGTTTGGTTTGTTGGCCAGCGGGAACTGACGAATACGCGCCTGGTTGGCATGAGCAGAGACCATCCCGTCAGGTATTTTGCGTGCTACCCAAAGAGCGCCATTATCTTCTTTTCCTTTTCCAATCATTTCAAGTATCCATACTTCGTTCGGATCTGCAATTGAAAAAGATTCTCCGGTGCTGTAATATCCATACTTATCAACAAGCGTGGTCATTACCTTTATTGCTTCCCTGGCCGTTTTGGCTCTTTGAAGGGTTATATACATTAAACTTCCATAGTCAATAATTGCATTAGGATCCTTTACTCCTATTTCTTTTCTTCCGCCATAGGTTGTTTCTCCTATAGACACCTGAAACTCATTCATGTTTCCTATAACTTTGTAGGTGTGTCTTACCTGTGGAATTTCACCCAGGAATTTTCCGGTATCCCATTCATGAACCTTCATCATTGTTCCTTCAGGATAATCAGCAGCAGGTCTGAAATAAAGTTCTCCATACAGTCTGTGAGAATCAGCTGCATAAGAAATCAATGTTGAACCATCTTTAGATGCTCCTTTTGTAACCAAAAAGTTGGTACAAGCATTACTGCTTATCTGAAACAGTAAAAATGAGAGAGTTAAAACCAGTGATAATCTTTTCGTTTTTGTTTTCATAAGCTTTATTGTTAGTTTAAATTGATTTATAATTAAAACATGTAATCCAGAATTTTCTCCCTGTCGTCGTCATCAAGCTTGTGGACAAAACCACTTACTTTGTTGCGGTTCATCAGGTCGAGAATTTCCTCTTTATTGTCTTTATTTTTATTAATATCAGAAAGTTTCACAGGACATTCAACAGACCGGAAAAAGTTCTCCAGGTTTTCAATTGTTTCATCAGGGGTATGGGTTCCAAATAAATGTTCACCCAGCCTGGCAATCCGATCAGGAATATGTTGTTTCTGGAATCGCATCCATGCGAGCGAAGCAATGGTTAATGTTGCACCGTGAGGAGTATCATAAAGGAAAGACAGGATATGCCCGATGGCATGGATTCCCCAGTCACCCACAGTTTTTCCATAACTTGTCAATCCATTCAGCGCGTTCGTTGCTGCCCACATAATGTTGGCCCTGTATTCGTAGTTACGTAAGTCGTTAAGAACCAGTGGCCCGTAATGCATTGCTTCTTTATTGATTGCTTCAGCAAACCGGTCGGATAATGAAGCTTCTCCCCCTCCAAAAAACGATTCAAAGGTATGCACCATAAGATCAGCTACACCGTATGCAGTATAATCTTTTGGTACTGAAAAAGTATTTTGAGGATCAAGGAAGGAATGATTTGGATAATTCAGTTCATGTACAAAACCTATTTTTTCTTTTGTTCCGTGATTTTGCAAAACCGCAGCACCATTCATCTCTGAACCTGTGGCCGCTAATGTAAGTACTGCTATTACAGGAATTTTTGTTTTAGGTTCTGACCGGAACTTCATGATATCCCAGGTGTCAACTTTGTTGGCCAGGCTCAGTGAGGTGATTTTAGCACTGTCGAGCACACTTCCACCACCAACCGAAAGTATTACATTTACATTGTTTTTTACACCCAGTTCAGTTGCTTCATAAACATCATCCACCACCGGGTTTGATTTAATTCCTGGGTATTCAAATACTTCAGCTTTTATTGATTTGAGTTGTTCTATTACTTTATCGTAGATTCCATTTTTTTTAACAGAACCTTTTCCATACATAAGAAGAACTCTTCTACCATATTTTTTGATGGTTTCTCCTAATTCTTCAATTACGTCTTTTCCGAAATGTAGTTTTGTAGGGTTATAGGCAGTAAAATTCTCCATAAATTAATACTTTTTTATCTTAATTGAGTGGCAAATTTAGAATTTTTATAATTCTATTTGCAGATATTGAATTATATAAATAGACAATTTTTTCACTTTTTAGTTTAAATTTCATGCAACGTCCCTCCTATGCTATTCTTGCGGGCGCCAGTGACAGATGCAAGACAATTTACTTCACCTTTGACCTTCAGGAATCCCAGAAAAGCAAAAATAAGCGATTCTTTAAATTCGATAATTTCTTTTGAAGGAATTTGCACATTATGGAGAGTTGAATTTTGAATTTTTTCAATTAAACAGGTGTTGAAGGCGCCACCCCCTGTAATAAAAATTTTTCCTTTAGGATATTCTTTGGTTATCTGGTGCACCTGGAATGCAATATGCTCATAAAGTGTACTTAAAACATCAGAAATTGATTTCTTTTTATATTGATCAATGATTGGTATAAACTTTTCATTAAGCCATGAATCAGCCAGCGATTTTGGCCCTTTGCGCGAATAAAATTCAAGCCTGTTCAGTTGTTCATATAGGGATGGAATTATTTTTCCTGTGCTCCCAATTTTACCATCTTCATCCATATTTAATCCCTCCCATGATGCGACGTAATTTAGAGCTTTATTCACCGGGCAAATATCAAAAGCTTTTCGTTTCCCTTTCTCCTCAAAAGAGATATTTCCATACCCTCCAAGGTTCAGACAAAAGTCATATTCAGAAAACAGAATCTGGTCTCCGATAGGGACAAGTGGAGCACCTTCGCCTCCCAGGGCTACATCCATAGAACGAAAGTTGGTTATGGAAGGAATATCTGTAATGGCTGCAATATGATCACCATTACCAATTTGTTTGGAATATCCATACTGGGGATTATGAAAGGTGGTATGACCGTGAGAAGCTATTAAATCGGGCAAAGATAAATTATTGCCCTTTAAAAATTTATTGATCATATTTCCAATAAATATTCCAAAGTCAGTATCCAGCTTAACAAAGTTCTCTGCAGACAGAAATTTGAGTTTTTCAAGCTGGCTTTTTAAGGATGAAGGAAAAGGATACGTCTGTGAGGCTTCAATGGAATAGGTTAATTTTCCTTTGTTATCCTGCTGAAAAGTACACAAAGCAATGTCGAGTCCATCTAATGAAGAACCCGACATCACACCTAATATTTTCATTTCAGATTTAATCTTCCAAAAAATTATTGATCAATTCAGTTAAAGCTGAATCGTACAATTCAAAAAGACTTTGCTGCTCCTTTTCGTTTTCCTCCAGTTTTGGGGGTGGAGGTAATTCTGAGGGTTCAACAAATTTCCTGAAAAGCCTTTTGTTTAGCTCATAAGGCTGGTAAGTAATCTTTTCACCATGCCATTTTTCAACAGGAATCACTCCTTCATCATTATATACTGTGATATTTATTGTAATTGTCGGAAAGAAAATATCTCCTTCAAGTTTAGGATCGTTTTTCTTTCTTTCCTCAGTCATCGAATCAAAAATTACTCTTAATTTAAAATAAAAATGAGCATCTCCCACTCTGAGTGCTTTGTTGATATTCGTTTTCGGATATCCGAAATCCGTATATTTTATTTTCTGCATAAATGTATTGATAGGCATAATATCAATCTCAAATTCATCTTCCAGTCGCTCACTCAAATGATAATACACATCATGGATCATAACGGCCATTAGCTTGTCTTTGGCTTCTTTGTTATGGACATTAACTGAATTAATAAAAGATTCCAGATCTTCTAGATCTTTTCTGAATTCTTTAGTAAGATCCAAATGGTAGTTCAGCAGTGCAAATTGTTTGTTTACAATATTCTGACCTAAAAGCGAGGTCGATATAAATGCACTTAATAATGTTATAATGAGATATCGTTTCATAGGACATATTTTTTACTATAAACAAAAGTACAAAATCTGAACCAAAAAAACAGGTTATAAGATCAAATCAAATTCTTTTATTTTATTGGAGAGAATCTTTATTACAACTTTTTCTAATTCACAAAACAATGATAGCTGTATTGTAATCTTTTAAGCCTGAATTATTCCTTCCCTATAAAAAAACTATTTTTGTATCCTATTGTCAAAACCAACATGCCAACAAAAATTACATACAGAAAAATATGGCAAATTGCTTACCCGATTATTCTGGGCAGCATTATTCAGAATATAATCAGGGTTACAGATACAGCCTTTCTTGGTCATGTTGGAGAAACAGAACTTGGAGCAGCAGCTGTGGGGAGTGTTTTTTACATGACATTTACCATGCTGGGAATTGGATTTAGCGTTGGTGCACAAATTATAGTCGCCAGAAGATATGGTGAAAAGAAATATTCCGAAATCGGAGAAACTGTAGAACATGCTTTTTACTTTCTTGCAGTATTTTCAATTATAGTGATCGGACTGGTGGAAATTTTTCTGCCTTACCTTCTGCCTCCGCTGATTAGTTCAGGAAATATCCTTAGAGAAACTCACAATTTTCTTGAGATACGTTTTATTGGCCTTTTCTTTGCCTTTACAAATTTTGCTTTTCGCGGATATTATATCGGAACAACCCGCACGAAAGTAATTACTGTTACAACTGCAGTAATGGCTGTTATAAATATTTTTTTTGATTACCTTTTAATTTTCGGCAATGCCGGATTTCCGGAAATGGGAATTAAAGGAGCTGCGTGGGCTTCTGTTATTGCAGAATTCTCTGCAACGCTTGCTTTTATTCTCTATACACTTAGGTTTACCCCTTATAAAAAATATGCATTGTTCAGTTTTAAAAAATTCAGAAGAAGTACTTTTAGAGGAGTAATGAATACCTCAGTTCCTGTGATGATGCAAAATTTTTTCTCATTTGCAGGGTGGCTTTTCTTTTTTCTTTTTGTAGAGAAAATGGGAGAACATCCTCTTGCCATTTCCAATATTATAAGAAGTATTTATGTTATTATGCTCGTTCCGATTATGGGGTTTTCTTTTACAGCCAATACACTTGTGAGTTATGTACTTGGCAGGAAAGAAACCAACCTTGTTAAAACGGTAATATCAAAAACGCTTAAATTATGTTTTTTAAGTGTTGGAATCATGGTATCCTTAAATCTTATCTTTTCCAAATCTATTTTATCCGTTTTTAGTGATGATCTTTCTCTCATCAGAGATAGCGAACCTGTTTTATATGTTATTAGCGGAGCCGCTTTTTTTATTGGAGCAGGTTTTGTCTTTTTTAATGCTGTTTCCGGAACAGGTTTTACAAAATATGTTTTCCGGGCCGAAGGGATTATTTTCGTTCTCTATGTCATAATCACTTACTTTTTAACTATTGAACTGGGCAAATCTATATCTCTTGTATGGGCGGTAGAGTTTCTGTATGGAGCATTATTAATTCTTGTTTCTGTATTGTTTTTTAAATTTTATCCCTGGAATAAGAAAAATGTATAAGAAACTTCTATCTTAACGTGATGTAGCAAAACAACCTTTTATTTGACTGATATCCAGATAGCCTTAACTTTTAAGTTGGGGGTACAGGTCTCTAAGGAAAAAGATTTTTGAAAATTTTGTATTTTAATTTACAAAATTTTCAAAAATCAACATAACTCGTACCTGACAAACCCCAGCCTAAAGGCCAGGGCTATCTGAATGCCTGTGATTTAAATGTTATACTTATATCAAACTCACGTTATTTTAGTTCTTCCTCATTTGGTTTTTAGCCTTCATTTTTCAAAAGAATAACAGGAGTAAAAATCCACATTTTTTGTATTTTTAAACCTGAAATTCTTACGATCAGTTATGGCAAATAAAAAACAAAGACAGGCACATCAGCCTACAGTTACCAGTGAAGATCTTTCAATGGATGATAATGCTGCTTTACAGGACATTGAAAAACTACTGAAAAGTCATAAAAAACTGAAAAAATCTTTAAAAAAGGTCAGGAAGAAAATAAAAACAATAAAGAATGGGATTCAGGCTTAGGTCTTCAGACTAGTTTTCCATCTGTACTTTTTTCATATAAATTTTTTTCACAAGATAATCTTTGAGGATCTCAATACTCCCATAACTTTTTTCAGCTTTTACAGGATAATCTTGCTGATACTTTTTTACAATCTCATAAGAAATCACTCGATTGTACCAATTATAAATGTAAGACGAACGTTTAAGTAATTTTGTATACAGGATCTCCTCCAGTTCTTTTTCTGTGTTTATAATGTCGAACAGAACAAAAATCTCCTCAATATTATTTTTCAATTCCTGGAATCTACCAGCTGTGGGTTTCTTTTCAAGGTCTTTTTCTACTTTTTTTATTTTTTTCTTTGTGTATCTGATTATTTGCTTCAGTCTTAACCCATTGTCTTTCTTTTCGTTATACAATTTTTCCTCGTACTTATCTAACTGTTTCTTGTCAACCCTGCTGATATGTTCCATGAAAGCACTTTTACTTTGGTCATATAATTCATCTATATAAGATCTGAGAAAGGTAAGATCAATACCTATATCTGATTCATATTTTCCGATTTGTTTTTCTTGTCTCGAGAGATTTTCCAGTTCTTCTGTGGTTCTGTAAAAATGATTGAACTGTATTAATGTTTCCTGGGTGGGTAACAAACTTTTGTCAATAGATTCAACCAATTTAAAATAAGTTTTGAAACATTTAAGAACTTCAAACATCGAGTATAATTCATCGTCCCCCAATTCCTCTTTTATTGAATTAATCAGATCCAGGATTTTATTTTTCCGATCCGTATAATATTGAAGCAAATGATTTGTCATAATTCTGTTTTATCCTTCAATTAGCAAATATAGCTAATATCTGCCATTATGAAGAAAGTTTATTTCAATTTTAGAATTTTAGCTCCCCTAATTTTACTGTTTTTAATTTCCATTAGTGCTTTGTTGGCATCCTCGAGCTTAAATTCTTCAAAGCTTGGTTTAATAGGGATTTTAGATGCCGCTTCTAAAAAATCCCTAACATCTTTCCTCTGCACATTTGCCACACTTTTTATCTCTTTTTCTTTCCACAAATGCAAAGAGTAATCAATATTCTGAAGATATTTAATATCAATATTCTCCTTTCTGATGGCATTAATAACGAGTCTGCCTGCACTGTCAAGGTTTTTAAGACCTTCAACAACGGGCTTCCACACTGGAGTAGTATCAATCAGGGCATCAAGTTTTTCAGGCGAGTGATCTGTTATATCACCTGCCCATTCAGCACCCAGGGCTGTTGCAAATTTTCTTTCGACAGGATTTCGAGCAAAAACAAATATTTTGCTGTCAGGATATTGATGTTTTGCAATCTTTAACACAAGGTGGTTGGAAGCACCAAAGCCTATTAATCCAAGGTTGTTACCATTTTGAAGTTTTGTAAGCCTGAGCGACCTGTAACCTACAGCTCCTGCACATAATAGAGGAGCAGCTTCAGCATCGGAAAATACTTCAGGGATTGAATGTGTAAAAGTTTCGGGTACTACCATGTATTCAGCATATCCTCCGTGAGCGTTCCACCCTGTTCCGCGAAAATTGTGACATAAATTTTCGTTACCGTTTCTGCATTGTTTGCATTCACCGCAAGCTGAAAATATCCAGGCAACTCCTACCCTATCGCCTATGTTTCGAAGATTAGCTAAAGGCCCTTTTTTTTCCACATGGCCTACCACTTCATGTCCCGGAATTATTGGGAAAAATTCCGGTTCTGCACGGCCTTCGATTTCATCCAGTTCCGTATGACACACGCCGCATCGGGAAACTCTCAGCAATACCTCGTTCCCTTTTGGTTCTGGCTTTGGCCAATCAGTCAGCTCAAGAGGAGAATCTGTTTTTGACAGGTCATACGTTTTTTTCAGGATCATTGCTCTCATAAGTCAACTTTTCCAGTAAAAAATTTGTGCTTCAAAGAAAAATTAAAACCCCATGTCTCTTATTCTGATCTCAACCTCCTCATCTTTTAGTAGCTCGACTAATTTTAAAGTGTTTGTTTTACCAAAATGATACGGATAAATGACTTTTGGTTTAATCATTTCAACCGCATCAGCAACCATTTCGGGGGTCATTGTATAGGGCAGATTCATAGGCAGAAATGCGATGTCTATATTGCTCAGTTTTTTCATCTCCGGGATATTTTCCGTATCACCAGCTATATAAATCTTTTTTCCCCCTGCCATGATTACATAACCATTGCCTTCTCCTTTCGGATGATAAGGCTTACCATTTTCTCTTTTATGTTTAATATTATAGGCAGGAATCGACTTAATCATAAAGCCTTTAAGTGCACGTGTATCTCCATTAGACATGATCACCGGAGTCTCTAACTCTTCAGAAATTTCTGTGCATTTAGGAGTTACAATTATTCTGGTATTGTTTTTACTTAATTTCTGTATGGCATTCATGTCAAAATGATCACCATGGTCGTGTGTTATAAGAATAATATCAGCTTTGGGTAAAAGATTATAATTGCCCATTCTAAGTACCGGGTCAATGTGCATTACTTTATCATCGTATTCAAACATTAGTGAAGCATGTTTAATAAATGTAATTTTAAGATCGCCTTTTGAGGTTGGTATTACATCTTCTTCAAAAGTTTGAGCACTGGTAGTACTTATTGTCAGTATTAAAACCAGAACAGCAGTATAAATTCTTTTCATAGCATTTTTGTTTTGTTTACAGATTAAAAATATATAAAACTAACAAGAATCACACAATAGTATTTTATTAAAGCAAGACAAAATCAAAATAGGTTTCTAAGATATTTTAAAATGCGGAGCTTTAAGAATGTCGGCAGAATTATCAAGAGCCGATTTAAAGAAATTGAAAACCCTCTCTACCTGGCCATTCCCGTTTTTATCTTTATAAAGTTGGTTAAGTGGCAAAACAGCCTTATTTTCATTATCATTTATCCAATATTCGTCTCCACCAGGTTTTTCCAATAAAGATTGATCGATTTTATTGTCATTATTCAAAGGGCTAACATAAAAATAATAATGATGTATCCTTTGATCGGGTACAGCCATACCTATTCTTATGGATTTGTTCTTTTCATCATCTTCCCCTCTTTTAGATAAGAAACACTCAGAATCAAAATACTGAGGGCGGATATTTACCCGGGAGTCATTATTTAGCATATCTGATATGAACCTGATCATAAGATTAGCATTGCTTCTTAAATTTGCAAGGGCTATTAACTCCTCATTAAGATCATTAATAAGAAAAGGTTTTCCTTCGTCCGTTTCGTGCGGAGGAATTGAATAAAACATTTCTTTTTCCATTTTACTGGTATCTAATCCAAGATCATGAAGTTTATCCTGCAGCCAGCCAAAAACTTCATCTTTAGTCTTCCCGTTACAGTCTAAATGGTCTATTTCGTCAAAGGCAGGATCAAAAATAATCAAGACCAAATCAGCAAGCCTCCCTCCTATTTTCACAGGTTGCTCCTTTGCATCTATCCACCCACCTATAAGCATTTCTTTTTTAATGAACCATTCCATATTAAAACTGAAATTGTTATGCAGGCTTGGCATCAAATAATATTCTGCCATTGCAATAAACTGGATAAAGTGATGTTGAAGCAAAGTCGCTTTAACAAATTGATCAGGACTTTTCATGCTGATAAATCTCCAGTTTTCTTTCACTTGTTCAAAATCCATATTAAACTTTCTCTCTTTTTTTTATTGCTTACATTGATGGTGATATCGAATTTTATCAGTTTTTTAGAATTAACAACTTATCAATTTAGAAATTGTTTACGGAAATTTCCAGAAATATTTAGTATTATTTTAATCATTATTTATTCTGTCTAACTGAACAATGAGGTTTCATGAAGCAAACAAACACCTGATTATTTTTACTTTTTTACAACAACTTACAACTCATTAACCAGTCTGAATCCGATGCAGGAAGAATAAAAATATCAAATTTTTAACGTTCATTGATATATCGGGTTAACTCAAAAAATATTTTCTGCATGTTATTTCCTGTCAACAAAAAACTGCAAAGGTTTTGTTTTGTTATAGTTTTTAATAACTTGTATATTTAAACAAGAAATTGCTATTACTTTAACAAAAGATATTCCATAATTCATTAGAAAATGCATTAAGTTTTTGTTAAAGAAGAATATATACAATTGATAAAATATTAAATTAAAGCACCAAAATAATATGGAAAAGAAACTTGAAATCAAAAAAAGAGTTTACGATCGTTGTTATAAGATACTGGAGGATAATGCTGAAACGGCAAGAAGAATAATGAATGATATCCAGAAAGATGCCAATGAATCGGAACAGGAGCACGATGTATTTGATGGTTCAAGATCTGAATTGTTAACAAAGCGTGATATTTATGCCGAACAACTAAAAAAAGCAGTAGATGAGATAGAAATACTAAAGAAGGTTAGTTTTGATGAACCCAGGGAAAAAGTAGAGTTCGGTTCCATCGTGATCACCAATAAACAGAATATGTTCATTGCATTAGGCCTGGGGAAAATAGAAGTTGACAATGAGCTATATTTTGTAATTTCAAAGGACGTACCCATTTATAAATCAATGGAAAATATGCAAAAAGGCGATAACTTTTCGTTTAATAATATTGAATATACAATTGAAGATGTTTTTTAAAAGAATTTGATTGGGGTCTATGAAAAAGCTTAATTTAAGCGGAAAAGACATAAAAAGGCTGGGGATAAAAGATGAACAAGTAATTCGTATTGCAAAAAAGACACTGATGGAGCATTATAAGAACCTTTCAAAAAAAGATGCTCTGAGTCTCTTAAAAAAAATACTGCATCATCCTTCAAAATTTGCCAATCATCCTGAGCTTGGTAAAATTGTTTCCGAATTACCCCGTAATAGTCAGCAAAAGGAAAAAGAACCAGAACTTCAGCATATTAAGCCATATAATATTTTTGGCAAAGAGTACATAGAAAAGGGAGCCCTGGATCAAATGGAAACTGCAATGCGGTTGCCTGTTATCACACACGGAGCTCTCATGCCTGATGCACACCAGGGTTACGGGTTACCTATTGGCGGTGTGGTAGCCACTAAAAATGAAGTGATCCCTTATGGAGTAGGAATGGACATTGGATGCCGTATGGCCATGTCGGTGTTTTCAATTTCTCCGGAAAAAATAAACCAGGATTCCAAAAAACTAATGAGAATTTTAAACCAGAACACCCGTTTTGGACGAGCTGAATTTAAAGAAAAGAAGGACTATGAAGTCATGGATAGTGAAGTATTTAAAGACTATCCATTTATGAAAAGTATTCAGAAAAAAGCTTATGATCAATTGGGGACTTCAGGACATGGAAATCATTTTGTAGATATAGGAATTCTTGAAATATTAGAAGAACATCATAAATTAAACCTGGCACCCGGCAAGTACTTTGCTATCCTTTCTCATAGTGGCTCAAGAGGCGCCGGAGCAGAAATTGCCAGGCATTATACTCAGATTGCAAAAAACAAATGCTCGCTACCCAAAGGAGCCAAACCACTGGCATGGCTTGAAATGGACAAAGAAGAAGGGATTGAATACTGGGCCGCCATGAACTGGGCGGGAAAATACTCAGAAACCAATCACCGGATTATCCATAGTAAACTTGCCACGGCCCTGGGAGAAGAACCCATAATTAAGATTGAAAACCATCATAACTTTGCCTGGAAGGAAAAATCAGCAAGCGGTGACGAATATATTGTTCATCGCAAAGGAGCAACACCTGCCCGGGAAGGAGTATTGGGTATAATTCCCGGCTCTATGGCTTCTCCTGCATATATTGTAATTGGCAAAGGTAATGAAGATTCACTTTACTCAGCAGCTCATGGCGCTGGAAGAAAACTTTCACGAGGTGAAGCCAAACGAAGATTTACAAAAAAAGAACTACACGAATATCTTAACACAAAAAATGTAGTCCTGATTGGAGGAGGCATTGATGAATCTCCGCTTGCTTATAAAGACATTAACAAAGTTATGCAACTACAAAGTGAAATGGTGGATAAATTGGCAATTTTTCATCCTCTAATTGTTAAAATGGGATCATAACAACTTCTTAGCCGGTTACGAAGGAGCACTTTCGGAATGAATGTACAATTCTTCTCAAATAACAAAAACTGAAAAATAATTCAATAATAGATTCAAACGAAAATGATATTATTTTTATCAGAATTGTCATTTTTTTTCTATTTTTGGATACTTGTCTTTATTCTTTAACACCCTTTTGAATATGAACAGCAAAACAAAAGAGTCCCCTTCGGCTCTTGCAGCAAAATTTATTAACAGTACAGGGAGGAATATTTTTTTAACAGGTCGTGCAGGAACAGGGAAAACCACTTTTTTAAAAGAGATAGTCCACAAAACCCATAAAAACACAGTTGTTGCAGCTCCCACAGGTATTGCTGCCATAAATGCTGAAGGAGTTACGCTTCATTCTCTTTTTCACCTTCCCTTTGGAGCATTCGTACCATCCTATGATCCTTTTTCCGATGAAATTACCACACAAATAAATACACCCCAGTCCATCCTTAAAACTTTACGGATGAACAAGAACAAACGAAAACTGATTCGGGAGATCGAACTGCTTATAATTGATGAGGTGAGCATGCTCCGGGCCGACACCCTGGATGCCATTGACACGGTTTTGCGCCATATTCGGCGCAAACGCAACCTTCCATTTGGAGGCATTCAAATCCTGTTTATAGGCGATTTGTTGCAACTGCCCCCGGTTATAAGGAAAAAAGAATATCAATATCTTAAGGCACATTACAATTCCGGTTATTTTTTTGAAGCAAAAGCACTTGAAAACCAGAAACCACTTTATATTGAACTTGAGAAGATCTTTCGTCAAACAGATAAGCGTTTTATTCGCATTCTGAATAACCTGAGGGACAATGCAATTACAAATGAAGATATTGAGATACTTAACCAGCATCACAAACCCTCTTTTAAGCCAAAATCAGATGAAGGTTATGTTTTCCTGACTACCCATAATCACAAGGCTGATAGTATTAATAAAAATGCTCTCCAAGAGCTGCCGGGCAAACCCGTTAAGTTTGATGCCTATGTCGAGGGTGATTTTGGAGAACATCTTTACCCTGTAGAATATACCCTTGAATTAAAAAAAGGAGCACAGGTAATGTTTATTAAGAATGATTATTCAGGAGAACAAAGGTACTTTAATGGAAAAATAGGAACAGTCACAGAGCTGACAGAAGACGAAGTAGAAGTAAGTTTTACAGATGGCACCCCTCCTGCTCTTGTTGATGAATATACCTGGGAAAATAAAACATACACTCTAGAAAAGGAAACCAATTCAATCAAAGAACGAATTAAAGGAACTTTTACGCAGTTACCATTAAAACTTGCATGGGCAATCACTGTGCACAAAAGCCAGGGACTGACTTTTCAGAAAGCAATAGTAGATGTTTCACAGGCTTTTGCCCCCGGCCAGATTTATGTGGCGCTTTCAAGACTTGTTTCACTCGATGGATTAATCTTAAACAAACCAATTCCCCGGGAAAACCTGGGACCGGATGAGGAACTCAGGGAATTTGCCAAAAACAAAAAAGAGCCGGGCGAATTAAAAGAAGAATACAGTAAAGAACTGCCGCTTTTCATCAGGGAATACATTATTAACTCATTTGATTTCAATACATTACTTTATGAGATAAGTCAGCATGTTGAAAGCTATAAGAAAGATGAAGTCCGCTCAAAAAAACAGCAGTATAAAAACTGGGCAGTTGGTATTAGAAACGAAATAAAAGAGCTTAAGCAGATAAGCGATAAGTTTATAAAACAATTAACCAAACTCACGGATAGCCGGAATGAAAATGATGACTGGTTATTAAATACCCATAAACGAACTATTGCAGCTATCAATTACTTCGAACCGTTACTCAAAGATATTTCTAAAAAAATTAATGAGCTGATAATTGAATTACGCGATATACCAGGGGTAAAAAAATATCAAAAAGAACTGAAAGAAATTGATAGTTCAATCTTTCAGCAAAGACAATCGATACAAAAAGCCGGAGCCTTACTTGATGCAGTGCTTAATAACAAAGAGATATCCGGAGAGACTATGCATACAGAGCAACTCAACAAGGAAAAAGCTGAACGGCTAAGTAAATCAAAAGAAAGCAAAAAGAAGAAAAAAGTAAACACCAAAGAAATTTCTTTCAACTTATACAAAGCAGGGAAAAATACAGAACAAATTGCCGAAGAGCGGTCGCTTGCTGTTTCCACGATTGAAGGACATCTGGCTCATTATGTTGCAGAAGGAGAATTGGATGTGAATCAATTTGTTGACCAGGTGAAAACAAAACAAATAATAACTGTAGCTAAAGCATTAGAAACAAACAGACTAAAAGAGATAAAGTCAAAACTTGGCGATGAGTTTACCTACAGCGACATTAGATTTGCTATGGCCAGTCTGCAATTTCAAAATGAAAAAAACAGTAGTACGTGAGCAAAATTTTTAAACTAATAGATCGAAGCTTCCCGAAAGAACTAAAGGTTTAAAAACTTTTATAAAACGACTTTTATCTGTTGTTTTTCTAACAAACAGTTCGCCACTATTTTCTATTTTCCACTCTACTTTAGAGCTATGACAATGCATAGCCTGAAGATTGTAAAAGGACAATCCTGCTTCATATTCTTCATTTTCATAGGCCTTACAGGCGTAAAAATCCCACGGATGAAAAAAATTATTTTCTGAAGAATAAGCCATGAGCCGGATTAATGTGAATTTATGTATTTTCAGTACAGGTTTCCAGCTATAATCAGAACCTTTGTTAATGGTAATTGTTTTTAATACTTCATTTGTTAAACAGTCCATAAGCAAAAAAATTAAGTTAATGTAAGACTCTATTTATTAAAAATCAGATATATGATTTGCATTCAGGTCATCAAGGTCTGTTAAACAGAATTCCCTAAAGAAAACCAACATAGTTTCTTCCTATCCAAAACAAAACAATAATGAAAACTATCGCAATAACAGCCTTTTTACCAAACAAAACATTCTTCAATTTTTTGATCTTCTCCCCGGGAGATTTAATTATATCCAGTATAATGTTTAACATGACATAAGGTATTGCCAAAACCAACAATGCATTGCTCATAAATGCCTTTGCAATCTCAAAGTTCATTAAATGATGCACAGCTCTTTGCGAGCCACAAATTGGGCATTTCAAACCGGTATACCTGTGAAAAAGACATTCCGGGAAGAAGTCGGTAATTCCCGGATCAAATATTTTATAAACCAATGCAAGCAGCATTAAAAAACCGAATACACCAGACCATTTAATTAGTTTATTAGAATCTGTTTTAATCAAATAGATAAATTTTAATATTCTATAAGTCCTTAACTTTGGTCAATATTTTTAACAAATTTAAACCCACCTGGTATTGACCTCTCTTTTACAAACTAATAAACTTAGTATAATGTTCATACCTTTTAAATATCTGATCAACATAAGTATAAGGCTCAATACCTTTAACATATCCATATTTTACAACCGGGTCGTTATAATTCTTCGGGTAACTAAGTGCCAGTATCATTTTAGCTACATTGTTGTCCCACTTGTCCTTATCAAAATCTCTTTTTTCAGCCAGTTTTTGTGCATCAACCACGTGTCCGTAACCGCAGTTATAAGCAGCCATAGTAAATTTGATTCTTTGCGTCGAATCGGAAACCTGATCAAAACGTTGCCAAATCTGATTAAGATACTTGGTTCCTCCTTTTATGCTTTGTTCCGGACTGGTTCTGTTACTCACTCCCAGGTCTTTTGCTGTTGGTGCCATCAATTGCATCAGGCCCTTCGCTCCTGCCCATGATGAAGCACTGGGGTCAAACCTCGATTCCTGGTAAACAAGTGATGCCGTTAAACGCCAGTCCCAGGGTAAATTAGCTGAATGTTTTTTTATTAATTCATCATACTTGCTTATCTTGTTTTTATTCAGGCTATAAAAATCACTTCGTATGCGTCTTCTGAAATTGCGTTCATTTTTAAAATACTTGTTGTAAATAACGTAATAATCAACCTTATCCTTTAGCTTTGTTATCCACTTATTGGCTTGCTGCAGCAATTCCGGAGAATTCGGTCTGACAGCCCATCCAATTCGCTGTGAAAAACTTACAGGAACGCTCACATCGAGAATTGGATAATAAGATGCATTAATTTGTGCAATATTGTTATCAGCCACTGTATATTTAATTTTCCCGTCCACAACCTGTTTTATAATTTCATCGGTTGCCAGTGAACCCGGCAGGGTATCAATAATTATTCTACCTCCAATCTCCTCTGATAAATTTTTTAATCTCTGATAATATGAACTGTTTTTTCTTACGGATACCGTGTCTCCAATTAATTCTATTGCATCATTTACAAGATATCTTTGTATTTCATGAAGTTTCATTTTTCGCCATCGATCAGGTTTTTTCTGAACAAGTACCTGGTGCGTATGATAAAAAGATTTTGTGAAATCAACTTTATTTCTTCTTGCTGATGTGATGGTTAATCCGTGTGCTATGATATCCACATCTCCGCGATTGAGTCTGTTAAAAAGGCTATTTATATCTTTTGCGATAATGATCTCCAGTTCCAGGCCCAGCTCATTAGCAAACCTTTCAAGCAATTCGTATTCAAACCCCATTGGCTGTCCTCTGTAAAGGAAATAACTTGTGCCACTGTAAATAGTAATTGCTTTAAGTTTGCCATCTTCTTTTATTTCCTCCAGATCTCGTTTTATGGGTTTTACAGTTTCTTTTTTCTTCCCGGTGTTGCATGCAAAAATTAAAATTAAAGCTGTACAAACAAGAATAGGTTTAATAAGTTTCATATACAATCTCTTTTTGACTTTATCTTCTAAAATACAAAAAGTCAGCAATATTTCAATAATAATCTATATGAAAATCAATTGCTATTCTGATATACAAATATTATTTTTACGTTTAACGGAATAAAAAAATAATCCCAAAAACAGGCAATATGATTAATATAGATCAAAAAGACGAAAATACTTTTGAGGTAACAATTGAGGAGGAAGGATCCAAATCGACTAAAACAGTAACTTTAGATGACAAGTACCACAAAAAAACGACGGGAGGAATCATTCCAAAAGAGGAAACCATAAAAAAATCCATTGAGTTTCTCCTGGAGAGAGAACCCAAAGAATCTATCATGTCAAAATTTAATCTGAAAGATATAGTAAAATTTTTCCCTGAATTTGAATCCTATATCAGTATGGAACATTAATTTCACATCATAATAACAATAAAGTTTTAGGCTCTTTCAGGAATAACAAGAGAAGAAATTATATAAATTTGCATCACCATAAAAAAGCAGTTCTTCTACACTAAAGCATATTCGGGGTGTGGCGCAGTCCGGTTAGCGCGCCACGTTCGGGACGTGGAGGCCGTGAGTTCGAATCTCACCACCCCGACAGAATTTTAAGGCACATGCTGTCCCGATTTTCAACACCAACAGGAAGCAGCCTGACAAGACAGACCGGGCGTGATCCTCATTTCCTGTTTTTTCTTTTTAAATTACTCAAATCTCAGACAATTTCATTGCTATAATATTTCCTTATCGGAATTGTATTTTTCTTATTCTTTTTTCCCACTTTTGTTTCCAATGAAAAATTTCAGTTTTAACCAAAAGAAGATTAAACCAAACCAGGATTGGTCAATCATAAATCTTAAAATATAAATATGCAGGTAGGTATCATTATTCAGCAAATATTCGTTCTGTTCATTCTGGCTCTGATTGGACTGATTGCTACCAAAAGAAACATTATCCAGGATGAAATAAAAACCGGACTTACCAAAATTATTTTTAACATTACTCTCCCCTTTCTAATTATAACCAATATCTCATCTCTGAATATTGATGAACAGATCTTACTTAACTGGGTTCTGGTGATTGGCCTTGCATTTTTCTCTATTGTATTTTTTCTTTTAATTGGAAAAGCTACCGCAAAAATTTTAAAACTACCTCCTGAGAAATCAATTATTCATATGGTTCATACAGGTTTTACCAATGCGGTTTTCCTGGGCTTTCCGATATTAGATGCGCTTTTTCCAAACGGAGAAGGTATTCTTTATGGCATTATATTTTTTCTCACTCAAAATACTACATTGTGGACATTGGGAGTATTTCTCCTGACGCAGGATGCAAAGAAGAAAAAGCTTGACAACCTCAAAAATCTCCTCAACCCAAATACCATTTCTTTTTTCATTGGCTTGCTGATGTTGCTTTTTCACATAAAGATACCCGGTTTTTTATTTGGTACACTTGAAGGGCTCGGCAAAACCACTATGTACCTGGCCATGCTATACATTGGAGCTATTCTGGCACAGGTAAACTTCAAATCAATGGTAAAAGATACCACAACTTTTGTTTTAAGTTTTAATAAACTGATCCTGGGGCCTGTACTTCTTATTTTTATTATTAAAGGTTTCTTCTTGCTGACTCCCCTGGAATTAAACATGACTGCCAAATTGGTTATTATTCTTGAAGCAGCAATGCCCTGCCAGACGATTATGGTTATTCTGGCAAGAAAATACAACAAAGATGATTTTTATGCAACACAGAACCTTTCAGTTTCAACGCTATTAAGCATCTTAACCTTACCTCTGATTCTTATAATTGCACAATTTATACTTTAGTTACGCGAAACAACCCTTTTTAACATCCACTCAACTCATTGTTATTAAATGTTTTAAAAAAATATTGTTTTTTTGATAGGGTAATTTAATGCGACAGGGTCATATAAGTGAAAGAACACAAATAAGGCCTTATAATAAATAACAAAAGTATAAACAATTAAATAATACAGTCATGAAAACACAAAAGAACATATCAGGAAAAAGAAGAAACACAGTTTTTCTTCTGTTAAACATCTTCGCTCTTACTCTTTTTGCCAATATGAGTTTTGCTCAGGAAGCCGTTACCAGTCATATTAAAAACACTGACAAGTTTTTTGAGAATGCGAATATTGAGGATACCGATACAAATTACACATATAAATGGAGTGACAATGCCGAAAAATGGCAGCTCTATAATCGTGAAATAAAGTATTTCAAAAAAGATCAGAAGCTGCTGGCAACGTTAAACCAAAGATATGAAAATGAAAATTGGGTTAACTATGACCGAAGTCTGAAAAGTTATAACAACAACAACAAAGTCATTGAAAACCTGAGCCAGCAATGGAATGATGCCTCAGATAGCTGGGTGAACCTGCAATTAAAAACAACTTCTTATGATAAATCTGGTAATAAAAGTGAAATACTGTATCATGAATGGAGAAAAGCTGCAGGTAAATGGTTTAGCACTGTTCGTTACCTGATGGAATATAACGGATTTGGCGAGAAAAGAAGAATACTCGTGAAAAAATACAACCCTGCTGTTGACACATGGTCCAATTACTCCAGGTATTCTTTCAGTTACGAGGATAATTTTGGTCCTCCTGATCAGGCTCTCGTTGAAATGTGGGATCCATATACAGAAACATGGAACAACAGAGGTAAATATACGATGAATTATGATATGAGAGGAAATAAAGTCAAAGAAAAAAGATCAACCTGGAATGAAGGCATGCAAAAGTGGATAAATGGAATGCAATTTAGAAGAAACTACAGCAAAGACCTTCTTATGAGTGAAATTGAACAAAGGTGGGACTTCAGAATGAATAGCTGGAACAATGCAATTAAATATGATTTCATGTATGACGCTGAAGGAGAATTATCAAAGATGATTGAAATGAAATGGAACAATGATTCTGCACAGTGGATTGAAAAAGGACGCTATTTATATTCTGAAATAAAAGATTTGAAGGATAAAGCACAAACAAAAGGATCAGATAAATAGCATCCTCATAAGAGTATCCGGCATCGTACCGGATACTCTTTAAAATTTTTGTATCTTTAGCAGGTCTATGAAAACAAATGATAAGAACAAAATCAGGAAGATTAAAAAAGGAGATATACAGACTTTTGAGGCTGTTTTTCGTTCTTATTATGAAGAATTATGCGTCTTCGCTATTAGTTATTTGAAAGATAAAGATTTAGCAGAAGAAACGGTCCAGGATGTTTTTTATACCATCTGGGAAAAAAAAGAAAAATTAAACATAAAAAGCTCACTAAGAGCCTATTTATTTACCGCTGTAAAAAATAAAAGTTTAAAATATTTAAGAAAAGAAGAAACAAAAGACAAATACAGTTCATACATAAAAAATACAAAAAACGATAAAGTACTCACCCCTTTTGATGAAATGAATAAGAAAGAACTGAACAAACTAATTGATATAACTATGCAAAGGCTGCCAGAAAGAACAAGAGAAATTTTTCAACTAAATCGTTTTCACGGCCTGGCATATAAAGAAATAGCGCAAAAGCTGTCAATATCAATAAAGACCGTGGAAGCAAATATGGGGAAAGCTTTAAAGGTATTTAGAAAGGCATTAACAGAATTTCAACAAGTTTCTTAAAAAAACCAACAGCCATGAAATGGAAATTATTAGCAAAATATTTAGCTGGAGAAACGAATGAAAAAGAGAATCTTAAAATTCAGAAATGGATGCATAAAAATTCTGAAAATGCCCACTTTATAAATGATTATAAAACATTATGGGGAAGCATGGAAAGTAAAAAGGAACATATAGATGTGGATAAAGCATGGAATAAGCTAAAGTCCAAAATTCAAGAAAATGAAAGCCAGGAAAAAGATAGATCGGTTCCCGTATTTTCATTAAATAAAACGGTTGTTAAGTATGCCGCTTCAATTGTCTTGGTTATAGGAATTGGCGCTCTGGGCATGTTTTCATACCAAAAAATCAGTAACTCATGGAATACAGTAAATGTTGAAACTTCAGCATTTGATTCAAATAAAGAAGTTACGCTGCCTGATGGCTCTATTGCCTATCTTAACAAAGAATCTGAAGTTAATTACCCTAAATCTTTCCAGCAGGGAAAAAGGTCAATTAAATTTGAGGGAGAAGGATTTTTCGATATTGAAAAAGATCCAAACAAACCATTCATTATTGAGGCAGGTAAAGCACAAATTGAAGTGTTAGGTACTTCTTTTAATGTAAACACCCATTCATCTAATCAAATAGAAGTTTTTGTTAAATCAGGTACTGTAAAACTTTCCAGCAAATCACAAGGAAAATCAATAATACTAAATAAAGGGTATATTGGAATACTCTCAGAAAACAAGCTAACAAAGAAACTAAATAAAGATGTTAACTATTTATCCTGGAGAACAGGAAAGCTTATCTTCAAAAAAACAAAAGTAGAAGATGCTGTAAAAGCACTCAACAGAACCTATGATGTTCGTATTGTGCTCAATAACAGCTCGTTAAATAACGAAGAAATAACAGCCACTTTTGACCAGGAACCTATAGAACATGTCTTAAAAGTTATAGGAAAAACTTTTGGCGTAAAAATCAAGGAGGAAGATCATACTTATATTATTGGTGAAGAAAATTCATAGCACATGATTCATAAAAAACTGTTTTATCTTTTATTAATCTTAGCCCTTAATTTTGTTTGTCATAGCAGCTTTTCACAGGAAAATCCCTTAAATAAGAAATATGATCTTCAGGTTTCTAATGAACCTTTGTATAAAACACTGATTAAACTGAATCAGGAAACAGGATTAAATTTTTCCTATAATGCTTCTCTGATTGACGGAGATAAAAAGATATCCATAAACAAAAAGAATGCTCCCCTGAAAGAAATAATTGATGCTGTGCTTACAGATACATCACTTACTTTTGAAGTCTTTAACAAACATCTCATTATTTACAAAAAAAATGAAAAGCCAGCATTTATTGATAAAGAAGAGAAGAAACTTACCTCCATTAACATAAAGGGAGAAATTCATGAAAAAGGAACCAAGAAGCCCCTTCCTTATGCATCAATAGGACTATTAAATAAACCCATTGGTACAATGGCTAATTTAGATGGAGAATTTGTTATCAAGATAGATCCAAAACACATCGATGATACTATTGTCGTATCTCACATTGGGTATGCCAACCAATACATCCCTGTTAAGCTGGCAATGAACAGAATCAACAATATTAAACTTGAAAAAAAATATTACACGATCCAGGAAGTGATAATAAGAAGCAACAGTCCCAGAACAATATTAATGAATTCCTTATCCAGAATACAGGAGAATTATTATGACACTCCCTTACTTTTAACCGGATTTTACAGGGAAACAGTTCAAAAAGATGAAGGATACACTTCCGTTTCAGAAGCCATTATTAAGCTATACCGACCACATGGTAAAATATTCAGGGGAGATCAGGTAAAGATTATGAAAAGCAGAAAAAGTATCAATTACAATACAAAAGATAGTGTGATGCTTAAATTGAAGGCAGGGCTTGAAGCAACTTTTTTACTGGATGTTATTAATGACAGAGCTAATTTTCTGCAAATACACAGGATCAGTTTGTATAAATATGAATTATCGGATATTAGTTTTTATAATGGTAACGATACATACGTTATTTCATTTTCCCCAAAAGAGGAAGCCCCTATTCCTTTATATAAGGGTAAACTTTATATCGATGTAAATTCACTGGCAATAGTTGCAGCCAAATTTTCACTTGACAAAAATAACTTAAAGAAGGTAGCCAGTTCATTAATAATAAGAAAAAAGTGGGATATAAAAGTTAAACCCCAGGAAGTAGAATATTTTGTTAGTTATAAAAAATCCAAAACGGATAAATACTATTTAAATCACATACGTGGAGATTTAACCTTTAAAGTAAAAAAACGCGATAAATTTTTCGGTCAGAATTTCAAGGTGAGTTTTGAAATGGCTACCAGCAACGTAGAAACAGAGAATGTGTCTCCATTTGAAAGACAATCTATAATCAGAGCTCATAAAATATTTATCGAACAAATTGAAGGCTATGATGCTGATTTCTGGGAAGATTATAACATCATAAAACCTGGTGAACCTGTCAAGGAAACCCTCGAGAACATCAAATCAAAAATTCAGAAACTTCCAGCAAATTAATCTAATCGCTTTTCTTCTGGTAAGCTTCAACCCAATCAATATACATGGAAACAGGCAATTCGGAACTATTTATTTCTTTTTCCAGTCCTGAGCTAAAAATCATATACATGGGTTGATCCGGAATTCCTTGTTTTTGTTTTTTAACAGGTATTCCGTTAATTTTCCATACTATCTCATCCTTTTTCCATTCCAGAGTAAAAATATAATAATCCTTTGATAAGTTAACTCCCCCAATTTTCTTTCTTGAAGTTTTCACATTCTTAGTGTCTTTAATGTCTCCCCAGTAATATTTCAATTCAGGTTTATCTGACCTCTTTCCATTTAAATTGAATACATCTATTTCAGGAGAAATTTTGTCAGCCACCATCCAGAAGGAATGTTTTATTTGCGATGCAGAATCAACTTTAACCTTGGCACTGAAAATTCCGTAGAGTTGTCTGAATGATTGACCGGTATTTATCAACCCGGATGTATACTGGAACTTTTTGGGATAAAAACCAAAACCCGGGTGCCATGCTTTGCCTTCTACTTCTTCTTGTTTTGTAACTATTTCCAGTTTACCATCGTCAATGTTAATATTATCACCATCTGTAATAAAATGCTTATCATTTGTTTGTACATAACTCTCCTGCAAAAGAGTTTTTCCCCAGTAATAAGCCGTAATCCATTTTTCCCTGTCTAAAGAACCTTTTGAAAAATCATCATAGAAAGTTCTGTTCCAGTTACGGAAAAAATCAAATTTTTGTGAATCTATATTTTTCAGATACCACTGAATATTTTCCGATTTTTTTAAATCCTGGTATTCAAGGAGTTGTTTATATTCTTCCGACAACTTAAATTTATCTTTTGTCTTATAATATTCTTTCTCCTTCTTAAAACCTTCACTTTCAACATAATCTTTTAAATCAAAATATTCCTTTAGTTTCTCCGAATCTTTTATTTCATTATAAAGTTTAAATTTCGGGCTTTTTTCAAATTTAAGGACTCTTTTGATATCACTGGATTTTTTTAACTCCTGGTACTCTTTGTATTCCTTGAATTCCTGGGTATTTTCGAATTTTCTTTTTTCAATTTCTTCAGGAATTTTTTGAAATTCTTCAGAGTTTACCTGTTCATTTAGTTTCTTAAACTCTTCAATTTCAGGAGAATTTTTAAATTGCTGATATTTTTTTAACGTTTTTGAATTAGCAATTTTCCAAAACCTTTTTAGCTCCTCATCGTTTTTGAGTTCTTGTAATTGGTTGTATTTCTGATATTCAGGAGAGTTTTTGTAGTCAATAGCTTCTGCATCTTCCCATTCATTTTTAAACTCAGAGGAATTAATTCTTTCACGTAATTTATCAAGTTTATTAGATTCTTCGGAATTTTCTCCTTTTTTACTAAGTTTTTTCTCTTCTTTAATTTCTTCTTTCAGCTTTTGCAAAGCCTCTTTCTTTTGCCTCTTGTAATCCTTTTTTAATTGAGAAAAATCGGTGCTCTTGACTTCTTCCACTAAAGCATTATAATTCTGAAGCTTTTCAGAATCTTTAAACTGGTTATAAAAAGATAATTCATCGGAATTTTCAAAATCAAAAAACCACTTGTATTTTTTTTGCAGTGTATTGTATTTCTTCAGGGTTTCTTTATAATCTTTCTCTTTCTGGGTTCTTTTTTCTTCCAGGTTTTTCTTGAACTCCTCAAATTCATCTGATTCAAAAAAATTACCCAGGTCATAATACCTTTTTAACTCATGTGATTCCTGCATTTTCTTATAATGCGCGAGTTCATCGGAGTCACTTACTTTAAGATAATTCTTTATTTCCTTATCGCGTGTAAGCTCATTAAATCTCTTTTCTTTTTGATAAGCCTCTGTATCTTCATAACGCTGCGCATTAATTTCCTTCTTTCTCTGTTCAAATTCAGGAGATTCAATAAATTCTTTTAGTTGCCTGTACTTTTGAAGCTCTTCTGAGTTTTCAAATTCAAGCAGCTCATTAAATTCTTTTTCCAGTGCCTTTTGCTGTTTTTCATATTTGGTAGTATCAGGGAAATTCCCTAAGATGTTTGCCAAACGAACTTTGAAATTTGACGGGGCATTATTCATGATATTAGACTTTACAGTAATTAACCAAACCATAAAAATAAAAAAATTCGCTGCAATTAACAAAAGAAAATAATTGAGGTAAATAATATGCCTCTATGAGTATAAGAATTTTTATAATTCTGATAACTTCATAATTCCTTCTGGCGGAAAAACGGGCCGGTTATAGCTGATCTTAAGGGAATCATAGTCTGACTGACTAAAACCAACATCGGCAATGTATATCCTTTTTAAATAATTCTCTAGACCATATTTAGGAACATCCAGAGTTAGTATAAATTCCGGATTAATTGTGTTTGAAAATTCACTTCCGGTTCTGGTATTCAAGCCGGAAGGAACATCAAGAGAAACAATGTTTTTTGCAATTCTGTTCGATACTTTTATCATATCTTTATATTTACCATAAGGCTCGCTACTTAATGTATATCCTAACAATGCGTCTATCACAACACTGTTAGCCGGAAAATCCATACTCATTCTTAAATAATTTCTCAATTGATGTATTAAATCCTGAATAAACCTTTTGTTATGTTTCTTTTTGTTTATATCCCAGGCTGGAATTAATACCAGATTTCCACTGAATTTGGGATTGTTTAGCAAATGATGGGCTGCAAAAAGACCTCCTCCACCATTATTGCCTGAACCAAACAAAACAACCACAGGATTTCCTTTGTTTAAAAGATACTGGTACTTATCCATGATTAAACAGGCAAGTCGCTTCCCTGCAAGTGACATCATTCTGTTGAGCGGGAAATGAGAAATAGCCACATTATCCAGCCGAACCATTGTTTTTTGAGAAAGATATAACATTATTCTTTTTATAACAAAACGAATATGGATTCCTTTTGTTTTAACTTAATAACCTGGTTTTGGTTTTTTCATAACGGAGAGAAAGTAATATTATCAGTTTTTTTGTATTTTAGAATCTTATTTATAGTCCAATATATGAATATAACTATCTTGAATGGAAATCCTTCTGATCATTCCTTTCTGTTTGATAAATATCTGGATGAACTGATCATTATTATGAAGGACAAATCTTTTAAAACAAGAAAGGTTAATCTCAGAGATCATAAAATTAATTTCTGCATTGGTTGTTGGAATTGCTGGACTAAAACGCCAGGTCGTTGCGTACACAATGATGATCTGCAAGCCATTTATCCTGCCATGATAAATTGTAATTTATTAATATTCGCATCGCCTCTGTTAGCCGGTTTTCCATCAAGCCTAATAAAAAAAGTAAATGACAGAATGGTCCCTTTTGTATTGCCTTATATTGAAATTATTCAAAAGGAATGTCATCATAAAAAAAGGTATCCTGAATATCCGAAACTGGGATTAATACTGGAAAAGGAAAATGATACAAAACAAGAAGATCTGGATATAGTTAAAGATATTTATAAACGACTTGCAATTAATTTTCATTCTGAATTAGCCTTTTTTAAAACCACAGAAGAAAAACAAGAGGAAATAGTAAATGAAATTAACAATATACAACGGGTCGCCACGACGTAAAAAGAGCAACTCTAAAATATTAACAGACCAGTTTATTCAGGGTTACACAAAGACCATGGATCAGAACAGCTATGAATTGCATTACCTGGCTGAAACTAATAAAAATTCTGAGCATATAGAAGCTTTTCAAAATGCAGAAAATATTCTGATCATATTTCCGCTTTATACAGACTCTATGCCCGGGATTGTGAAATATTTTTTTGAGTCCCTTCACAAGATCCCGAATGAAAATAATAAAAAAATTGGTTTTATTGTCCAGTCAGGATTCCCGGAAGTTAAGCATTCTACTTATGTGGAAAGATACCTCAAAAGATTTACAGAAAAATTAGGTGCAGATTACCTTGGAGCGGTTATCAAAGGAGGAGTTGAAGGAATACAGGCACGACCAGCCTGGGCAAGCAGAAAACTTTTTCATGCATTTTATAACCTTGGCGTTTATTTTGGCGAAAACAATGCTTTTAACAATGAAATAAAGAACAACCTGGGCAAAATGCATCAATTGGGTCGTTTTCGGATAAATATGTTCAGGTTTATTTCAGCCCTGGGTATTGCCGATTATTACTGGAACAAACAATTAAAAGATAACAATGCAAAAAATAAATGTTATGACCAGCCTTATTGGAATTGAATAATGTTTTTCCAGATATTTTTGGATTTTAATTTTTTTAAATTTTCAATTTATATATTTGTTATAAAAAAGTATGATTAAACACGTAGTTTGCTGGAAATTACATGAAAATCCACAAGGGAAAGACAAAAACACCATTGCTTCTGCAATAAAAGAACAATTGTACAAATTGCAGGAAGAGATTAAGGAAATTCAATTTATGGAAATTGGTGTGAATGCTCCTGAAGCCAGTGATGAAAATTATGATGTGGTACTTATTGCGGAATTTAAAAATTTCAAAGACCTGGAAACATATCAGAAACATCCGGCTCATGTAAGATTCAAAGAATTTATAAAACCACTAAGAAGCGATAAGATTGCTGTGGACTATGTAAAATAACCGCAGCATTTTAAACAGAAACAATTTTTTTCATGAAAAGCATTAGTGTATTTTGCGGATCAAAAACAGGGAATGATCCCATTTATCAGGATATTGCATACCAATTGGGAGAAACACTTGCCCTTAAAAATTTCACATTGATTTATGGCGGAGCCAAAGTTGGCCTAATGGGAAAACTTGCTGACGGGGCACTGGAAAATAAGGGTGAAGTTATAGGTGTGCTGCCTCATTTTTTAAAAAACAAGGAAATTTTACATGATAAACTGACTCAGCTGATATTAGTTGAAACCATGCATGAAAGGAAAATTAAGATGCATGAATTATCAGATGCAGTTATTGTACTACCTGGCGGATATGGTACCATGGATGAATTTTTTGAAATGATTACATGGAGCCAGTTACAACTTCATTCCAAACCCATTGCGCTACTGAATATCAACGGTTATTATGAAAATATAATCAAACATGCCGATAAAATGATGCAGGAAGGGTTTCTCTCACCAAAACACCGTAAAATGATATTGCTTTATGACAGTGTAGATGAGATGCTAACAAATATGAAAAAAGAAGTTGTTAAAGATTAAAACTAACTTTGTCTCTGCTTTAATTGGCTTTTCTCCTTTATATTTCTTAAGTTTGGTTACTTCATGAAAAAAGTAATTTAATGATCATATTGTCAAATTGATTTAAAGTAAGGAGAAAATAAATTATGTCAAAGGAACTAATTGTAAATTTATTAGAAAAGCTAAAGGCTTGGGCAATTGAAGATTTACCCTCCATTCTTATTCTTATTATTGCAACATGGATTGTTCTGAAAGCTGTCAGTGTAATCCTTAAAAAGTTAAAAAAATCACTTAATAAAAGAATCCAGAAAAAAGAGGATACAGAAAGTGAGGAATCAGGAAAGCGGATTGATACACTTGTTAATATACTGAAAAGTGTGCTTCGTGTGATTATCTGGGGCATTTTTATTATGATTCTGCTGAAGAAATTTGGAGTAGACATTGGGCCAATACTTGCTGGAGCTGGTATTATAGGATTGGCTGTAGGTTTTGGAGCACAGGAACTTGTCAGGGACTTTATTTCCGGTTTTTTTATACTGCTCGAAAACCAGATAAGGGTTGGTGATGTGGCTATTATTAATGGAACCGGAGGACTGGTAGAAAAAATAGAGTTAAGAACTACCACTTTACGAGACTTTTCCGGAACCACTCACATCTTTCAAAATGGTAAAATAAACACAATCAGTAACATGACAAAAGAATGGTCTGCTGTTGTGTTTGATATTGGTGTGGCTTACAAGGAAGATACAGACCAGGTAACTGAAATTATGAAACAAGTTGGAAATGAACTAGCAAAAGATCCGGACTTTAAGGATCTTATTATAAACCCCCTTGAAATATTTGGAGTGGATAAATTTGCTGACAGTGCGGTAATTATTAAAGCAAGGCTTAAAACAAAACCATTACAACAATGGGGTGTTGGACGTGAATACAGAAGAAGACTCAAAAAAGCCTTTGATAAAAACGATATTGAAATTCCATTCCCTCATACAACAGTATACTGGGGAGAAAAAATTAACCCGCTTAAGCTTGATATTGAAAACCAGCTTAAAGGGAATTAACCAAAGCAAAACAGCCAGGCAGTAGTAACCGCCTGGCTGTTAGTGTAAAGAGATTCCTCTGCCTAAAATTTCTAATCAATCCTAACTTCAGTAAATAATTATGAAACACCTGGTAATTATTGCTTTTTTCTTTATTATTTCTTACTTTTGGAAAAGACAAAACCCTTGAAGATGAACCTGATAACGTTTTCAATACATACCAAATACCACCCTTTTGGCAAGGGTTTATATGAATGCTGGATTTGCTGAATCTTTCCATTTTCTCTTCACTTTATCTACAATTTTTTATTTGTTTCACCTAAATATCCTTTGTATGGAAGGAATTATTTTTGATATTAAGCATTATGCAATACATGACGGTCCAGGAATACGGCAAACCATTTTTTTAAAAGGTTGCCCCCTCTCCTGCTGGTGGTGCCATAATCCTGAAAGCCAGAAAAAAGAGATCGAATCATATACAAAAGTAAACAAGCTTGATGGAAAAAAATTCTATAAAGAGGAAACTATCGGATACAGAACAACTACCTCTGAATTAATGAAAATTATTGAAAAGGACACACTTTTCTATGAAGAGTCTGAGGGCGGTGTAACATTTTCCGGGGGCGAACCCTTAATGCAGGCAGATTTCATTTTTGAAATGGCAAGGAAAACAAAAATGAATTACATACACAATGCTTTAGATACTTGTGGATATGTTTCACAGGATGATATACTCCGGCTTATCCCATACATAGATCTATGGCTCTATGACCTGAAAATTATTGATCCGGAACTTCATGAAAGATACACCGGTGTTTCCAATGAAATTATTCTCAAAAATCTTGAATTTCTTGATGAAACCGGACAGGACATTATCCTTCGTTTTCCAGTCGTTCCAGGAATCACAAATACAAAATCAAACATTGAGCAAATCATTCTATTTGCAAAAACACTACGAAACACCAAAAGGATTGATATTTTGCCCTATCACAATATTTCAAAAAGTAAATATGATCGTTTCCAAAAGAAAAATAGAATGGAAAACGTGAAAACAGAAGGGTTGAATGCCGAATCCATACAAAATGAATTTGAATCAAACGGATTTAAAGTAAAAATTGGGGGTTAATTATGAATACCAGGATACAAAAATTACGGGAACAATCACTGAATGCTGTAAATACCATATCAGCAGAGAGAGGGTTGCTCATTACAAAATTTTATCAGAACGAATTGTCAGGAAAAGAATCTATTCCTGTAGAACGTGCGAAAGCTTTCGAATATATTCTAAATCACAAACAGATTTGTATAAACGATGGTGAGCTCATTGTAGGTGAACGTGGTCCGGCTCCCAAAGCCACTCCCACTTACCCGGAGATCTGCCTGCACAGCCTGAAGGATCTTGAAATATTAAATACCAGGGATAAAGTCTCGTTTAAAGTAGATCAAAAAACCCGCAAATCATTCGAAGATTTGATTATCCCATTTTGGAAAGGAAGAACACAGAGAGAACGGGTTTTTAAGGCCGTTAAAACGGAATGGATAGATGCTTATGAGGCAGGTATATTTACAGAATTTCAGGAGCAAAGGGCTCCAGGGCATACTGTTGCAGGAAAAAAAATATTCCGGAAAGGGATGTTGGATTTAATCAAAAATGCTGAAGAAGCTGAACAAAAAATTGATTTCTTAAACGATCCTGATGCAACTGAAAAAAGCGAGGAGCTTTATGCCATGAAAATAGTAGCTCAGGCACTTATAAATTTTGCAGAAAGGCACAGCATCGAGTTGGAGAAACTCGCTGAGAAAAACACGGACAAAAAAAGAAAAGAGGAACTGAAAAGAATGGCTGAAATATGCAGAAGAGTGCCTGCTCATGCGCCACAAACTTTTCATGAAGCATTACAGCATTACTGGTTCATTCATCTGGGAGTAATCACTGAACTAAATCCATGGGACTCTTTTAATCCGGGCCGGCTGGACCAGCATCTTTTCCCTTTTTATGCCAGTGAAACAGAACATAAGATGCTGACAAGAGAAGATGCTAAAGAGCTGCTTGAATCTTTCTGGATCAAGTTTAATAACCACCCCTCTCCTCCTAAGGTCGGAGTTACTGCCCAGGAGAGTAATACATACACAGACTTTTCACTGATAAACCTTGGCGGAGTCAACGAACAGGGAGAAGATGCCACTAATGAGGTCACCTATCTCCTGCTGGATGTCATTGAAGAGATGCGAATTCTTCAGCCAAGTTCTATGGTACAGGTTAGTAAAAAAAATCCGGATAAACTACTCAAAAGAGCTGCACTTATAACTAAAACAGGCTTCGGACAACCCTCCTGGTTTAATACTGAGGCCATTATACAGGAATTGCTCCGCCAGGGAAAAGACATTGAAGATGCAAGAAATGGCGGTGCAAGCGGATGTGTCGAAACCGGAGCCTTTGGTAAAGAAAGCTACATTCTGACCGGGTATTTCAACCTGAATAAGGTTTTTGAAGTTACCTTAAATAATGGAAAAGACCCGCGCACAGGTAAGATGATCGGTATTGAAACAGGGGATCCTGAAGAGTTCGAAAATTTTCAGTCGTTATTTGAAGCCTTCAAAAAACAGCTGGGTCATTTTGTGAGAATAAAACTGGAAGGGAACAATATTATCGAAAGTCTTTATGAACAGGAAATGCCAGTACCTTTTCTTTCACTGATCATTGACGATTGTATACAAAATGGAAAAGACTATAACGCCGGAGGAGCCAAATACAACACCAGCTATGTTCAGGGTGTGGGAATAGGTAGTCTGACTGATAACCTTACTGCTTTAAAATATCATGTATTTGATAAAAAGAATATTACTATGACCCAAATGCTGGATGCATTGGAAAACAATTTTGAAAGTCATGAAGAATTAAGACATGATCTGATTTACGAAACACCAAAATATGGAAATAATGATGACTATGCCGATGAACAGGCAAAAGAAATCTTCAATGCATTTTTTGAAGCAATTGATAACAAACCCACTGTAAGAGGTGGAAAATTCAGGATAAATTTACTACCAACAACAAGTCATGTTTATTTCGGTAGTGTTATAAACGCTATGCCTGATGGCAGAAAAGCAGGAGAACCACTCTCAGAAGGAATAAGTCCTGTCCAGGGAGCAGACCGCAAAGGCCCCACAGGTGTAGTCTTATCTGCGTCAAAGCTGGATCACTTGAAAACAGGAGGCACCCTGTTAAATCAGAAATTTAGCCCCTCTTTCTTTAATAACCCGGAAGGAATTACTAAATTTATAAAATTAATAAGAACATATTTTCGAATGGATGGCCATCATATTCAATTTAACGTGGTAAATGCGGACACACTCAGAAAAGCACAGAAAGAACCGGAAAAATATAATGACCTGATTGTAAGGGTAGCTGGCTATAGTGACTATTTTAATGATCTTGGCGAGGAGTTACAAAATGAAATCATAAAAAGAACAGAGCATGGATCGCTCTGACAAATAATTAATAACTAAACCTTTTTAACTTTCTATAAATTTTATGAAACGAATGAAAAATTTTATTAAACCGCTTATCATAAGCATCTTTCTTAGTCTGGCTTTGTTTGGTTGTAAACAGGAGACTTCATTGAGCCGGTACCTTGACCAGATGCCTGAAGTTGCAGATAGCAGGCAAGTTATTGAAATTGATTTCAAACAAGCTTTAGATCATAGCAAACCCGGAGAAAATTCTTTCACACAACGCGTAATAATAAATCATGTTGGATATGACCGTCCTACAGTTGTTAATACTGAAGGCTACGGACTCTATTCTAAAAAGCGGGGTGAACTGGCACGCTTATTAAATGCAAATCAAATCACTATTGAACATCGGTTTTTTAAAGAGTCAAAGCCCGAAGACCTTAACTGGAAATATTTAACCACCTGGCAGGCTGCTACCGATCATCATAAAGTAATTCAGGCTTTCAAAAAAATTTATAAGGGCAAATGGATTTCCACAGGAATTAGCAAAGGAGGCCAGGCAACTATTTTTCACAGGTATTTTTATCCTGAAGATGTAGATGTAAGTGTTCCTTATGTAGCCCCACTCAATTTTTCCAATGAAGACAAAAGAGTCTATGAATTCCTGGATACTGTTGGATCTGAATTCTGCCGGGAAAAAATTTTTGCCTACCAAAAGCTTTTATTTGAAAAAAAGGAGGCTATTTTACCTCTTTTTGAAGAAATGGCTAAAAAGAAAGACTATCAGTTTAACATGGGAATAGAAAGAGCTTATGATCTTTCAGTTTTAGAATACCCATTTGCCTTTTGGCAGTGGAAATCCTCCGATTGTTATGAAATACCAGGCTCAGATGCCACCATAAAAGAGTTGTTTTCACATATGGAAAAAATTTCTGATGGTTCTTTTTTCGAAAAAGATATTATAGAAAACAACAGACCTTTCTTTTACCAGGCTATGACTGAAATAGGAATGTATGGGTATGAGATTAAACCTTTTAAAAAATATTTAGAAGACACTTGTAATGTTAAATTCGGCTTTACAATGCCTGAAGGAGTAAAAGTGGAATTCAACCCGCAACTCATGCAGAACATCAATGAATGGCTTCAAAAGGAAGGAGATTACATGCTTTATATATACGGAGAAGACGATCCGTGGTCTGCTACCAGCGTAGTGCCTTCGAAAAGTACAAACGCCGTTAAAATGGTCAATCCGGGTGGATCTCATCGTACTCGTATTAAGAGTTTTCCGGTGGAAATGAAAGACAGTATCTATGATGTGCTGGAAAACTGGCTGGATCTGAAGATTCAACAAGACAACAGCTGATTGAAAAATTGAACATATTTTTTTGGATAATTCAGGGTAAAGATTTACAAAGGCATTATATTTGAGTCTAACCCAACGATTCAAAACTGAAATCTCATGTTTTCTGCTGAGAAACTTGCAATACGACTTAACAGAATTTTCAGAAACCTCCTTTTTCATTTTATTTTCTGGGGACTTAGTTTCCTGTTTTATGTATTTCTCACCGATGATTTTGAGTTTTTAAGAATACATTTGAATTTTTTTAATATCGAAGATTTCTATTGGGTGATTTTTTCAATAAGTGCTATTATCTCCCTGTTTTTCATTATACTCGACGGTCTGTTTTCTGATCGTTTTCTCCGCTTTTTCCCAAGGAGACTGATGATTTTTTTTAAGTCATTGCTATATCTTGCCTCTGTGTTTATCTTCCTCATTATTGCAGCAAATCCTTCATTTACAATATTTTCGGATCGCCAATACGAGAGGATTTTAAATCTCTTGCCAGAATGGAATCTACGTTTCATCAGATTCCTGGTGTATTTCTATCTTTCAGGATTCATGAACAATTTCCTGAAGGGCGTTTTTAAAATTGTGGGAAGAGGCAACTTCCAGGGATGGGTTTTTGGCATGTACAACAAGCCAAGAGAGCAGGAACGCATTTTCATGTTTATTGATATGAAATCTTCTACTACGATTGCCGAAAAACTTCAGCATAAAAAGTACAGCCACCTTGTGCAGGATGCATTTAACGATCTTTCAATCGTGGACAATTACCAGGGACAGATTTATAAATACCTGGGTGACGGAGCTATTATTACATGGCGATTAAAAGATGGATTAAGAAATAATAATTTTCTTCGTGCTTTTTATGCTTATCAAAGAGTAATTAACCGGAGAAAAAAATATTACACTCGAAAATATGGTATTGTTCCTAAATTTAAAGCAGGAGTTCATGCAGGTAAGGTTATGGTGCTTTTGGTTGGCAAGATACGCAGAGATATCTCATACAATGGAGACACAATAAATACAGCCGCCCGGATTGAAGCTATGTGTAATGAATACAAACAAAATCTTCTGATTTCAGGAGATTTGTATAACCTTATGGGAGATGAAAAAGACTTCAACATAAAAAATGTAGGGAATATAAAACTAAAAGGGAAAAGAAAGAGCGTGAATATTTACCAGGTAAAAATGAAAAAAACCTAATCAATATTTCAAAAGGTTACGCCTGTTTTTATTCATGTTAGGAGAAACAGAAAAAAGAATATATTTTTGCGCAGAAAACAGAAGATAGGAAATGAAAATATTAAATAGTATAGAATCCAGATACAGTGTAAGGAAATACCTTCCAAAGCCTGTTGAAAAGGAAAAAATAGACCGCTGCCTTGAAGCAGCACGAATTGCTCCCAGCGCCTGTAATGGTCAGCCGTGGAAATTTATTGTGATAGACAAACCTGAACTGGTAAAAAAAGTTTCGCAATATGCCCGGGCAAGTCTTCTAAACATGAATAAATTTCTTGACCAGGCACCAGTGATTATTGCTATCGTCCTTGAACCGGCTAATGCCACTTCAGAGCTGGGTAGTAAAATTAAACGAAAGCATTATCCGCTTATTGATATTGGCATAGCCGCCGAGCACATCTGCCTGCAAGCTACTGCGGAAGAGTTAGGTACCTGCATGGTAGGATGGCTGAATGAAAAAAAAGTAAAAAAATTACTGAATATTCCAAAACAAAAAAGAGTTCCGTTATTGATTACTCTTGGTTATCCTGCAGAAGGAGGAAACAAGAAAAGAAACAGAAAACCCCCGGAAAAAATAATTAGCTATAATTCGTATTAATTACAATTTTGTTCGCCTTAACAATAAAAATGTCGCACAATGAATCGCCATTCTTGATGGTATCACTGCAGAGTTACTTTACCATCTTACATATAATTCTTACTATTTAGTAAAAAGGATAACACTAAAAAGAAATCCGGTTTGAATTAAAAACCGGATTTCTTTTTAATTGCTGAATGTAACCTCTTATTGCATTTCTCCGCCGCCTTCCATTTCCATTCCTCCATCGCCGCGGTTTCTCCGTTTCCCATTCCTGTAATTATTAATTCGCCAGGTCACGTTTAACATAATCATAGGAGCTTTGTGCTCATATAACCTATAGTTGTAAAAGTTGTCCGCATCTGTTACTGACTCATGTTTTCCGGTAGCAAAAATATCTCGTACCTGCAAAGTAAGATTTAACTTATTCTCAAGAAGTGATTGCCTGAGCGCTCCATGCATATAGAAAAAGCCCTCTTCTCTTTCCTGAGCTTCAACCTCCGGGCTTCTGTATGAAGGGTTCAACTGTAGCCTGGTAGTTTCTGTAATGTTAAAAATATGACTCCATCGGGCAGACCATGTAAAACTTTCTTTATCAAAAGATTGCCCATTTAGTTCTCCTTTTACCCTGTAATTATAGAAATCCCCTGTAAGACTGGTTTCCCACCATTCGTAAAGATTCATATTTATCATTAATTCACTTCCAAGTGCATAGTCTGTTCCAACATTATCAAAAGTATGAAGCATTATGTTGTTTTCATATACACTTCTCACCCTTTCAATCCTGTTTTCTGTTGAACGGTAATAAACTTCGAGGGAAACCGAGTTTTTGTTAAATTCCTTTTGATAACCCATCTCATAAGAATTAATATATTCTGGTTGAAGATCAGGGTTTCCGCGCCGTACATTGTATGCGTCCGACCAGGTGAGGAACGGCTCCAGGAACCAACCTCTCGGACGATCTATTCTTCTTGAATAACTGGCCATTAACTGGTTATTCTTCGGTAGTTGGTAAGAAAAATGGATTGTTGGAAAATAATCCCAGCGGTTAATATTGAAATTTTCATTACTTTCATCAATTGTTATATCGCGGAAAGTATATTCAGCACGAAACCCCAACTGGTAACCAAAGTTGTTCAGTTCACCGTTCATAAGTGCATAACCGGCATGTATATTACGTTTATAGAAAGATGTGTTACTGAAGTCTGTTTGTAGTTCATAATTATTTGTGCTGGCATTATAATAATATATCTCATTCCACTCTTCAGAATCTCTCCACCTTCCTTGAGCACCAGCTTCAATTTTCACCTGTTCGGAAAAAGGCTGTTTATAATTCAGGCGATAACGTATTCCTTCAGAAGGACCGCCTTCCAAAGATTTTTGTCCATTGGTAATAATGTCATTATTATCCAGTAGTGTATTTATTGCTTCTGAACCACCATCGCGTTTATAAAACATAAATTGGGCATCAAACTTATGGTCCTTTGAACTGAATTCCCTTGAATATTCACTGTTCAACGCAAAATAATTACCAGAACGTTCACTCGATTCTTCACTTCTGTATATGTCTATTCCTGTACCAGGTTCTGTATACTCTTCAAAAGTTGTTTCGGATGTTCCTCTGTGCCCCCTGTTACCAATTCGACCGCTTATAGTAAGTGTATTCTTCTCATCAGGGAACCACTCAATCCCTGCTCTTGCGCTGTATCCTTTTCTCCCTCGTTCTCTGGTTCCATCAGAATTAAGATAAAAAGTAGTGTCTGGTCCGTACGTACGATTCTCTTCTTCTATAAAACCCGGATATTTCCTATCTGTATAATCACCTCCTACAAAGACATTAAAATGTTCATTCCTGTAATTTAAAAGAAAATCAGCTCCGTATTTATGATCCAGGCCAATATCCAGATGCGCTATACCACTGATACCTTCCAATGTTCTCTTTTTTGTAATAATATTAATAATTCCGGCTGTGCCTTCCGGATCATATTTGGCAGAGGGATTAGTAATAATTTCAATGTCTTTAATCATTCCTGCCGGAATTTGTTGTAAAGCATCATTTGCATCTAAAACAGTTGGCCGGTCATCAATTAGCACAGTAAAATTACTATTTCCCCTCAGACTTACATTTCCTTCTATATCAACCTGAATGGAAGGAACATTTTCCAGGATATCAACAGCACTGCCGGATATAGCTGTATACTGCTCTGAAACATGAATTACTTTTTTATCAATCTGGTATTCTATTGAGTGTTCATTAGCTGTTACTGTAACTTCTCCAAGGTTTTCAGATTTTGAATGAAGCCGGATTTCTCCGATATTAATATGAGAATTATTTTGACTAAGAGTAACTTCCTTTTCTACACTCTTAAAACCAATAAACCCCACCCGAAGAATATATTTTCCCGGGTTTTTTACAGAAATGGTGAATTCTCCATCTACACTTGTTGCAATTCCATTTACCTGGTCTCTGGTATCAGGTTCAAGCAAAACAACAGTTGCATATTCCATTGGTTGATTTGTAGAATGATCAACCACCTTACCTGAAACTTTATACTTTTCTTTTTCTGGTTTGGCTGATTTTTGAGCAACTGCCGGCTGAATCAATATTAAAGCCAGCAAACTCAATAAAATAATTCTTTTCTGCATTTTAATTTTTATTATTAAACTAGTGATTAAACAATAAGTAATTTTTCTCTGTAATTGTTCAATTACAAATGAATAAAATAAATCTGTAGAAATTTTGTACTAACTAAGAGTTGGAATTAATTCCGGGTTTAACAGTGAAGAAATGCTGTTGGTTTTTATAGTTATAATAAATTTCAAGTCCGCTTACCTCACATATTTTTTTAACAATAGCCAATCCCAGGCCCAGAGTTTTTAACCCGGCACCTTTTTTAAATCGCTTAAACACTTCTTCTTCACTCATTTGTGGTTTATCTCCTTTGTTGCTTACAATGAAACTATTGTTATCTGTTTTTACATGGATAGAGCTTGAAGGAGGAGAATATCTAATGGCATTTTTCAGCAGATTCCTTATTAAAATATCGAGTAATCCAGGATCAATCGTTAAAGTATGATCTTCGTTAAGATCTGTCTCTATTCTAAGTTTTTTGACATCAGCCATTTCTCTGATATTCTCTTTGTGCCTTTGAATAACCGGCGCTGTTTTAAGGGTTTGTATGTTTGTAAATTCCTGGTTTTCAATTTGTGTTATCAGGTTTAGTGCTCTTCCAAGTTTTGAGAGCTGCTGGATTTCATCGTAAATGGCTTTTAATTTATTTGCCTGTTCTGGTTTAATATCTGAAGCTGATAACAAAGATTCTGTCTTGTTTTGTATTATACTCAAAGGAGTTTGTAGTTCATGAGACATGTTTTCCGTATATTCTTTTAGCTGGAAATAATCATTTTCAATTCGTTTCCGCATCTTCTGGTATAATTTTTTCAACTGGTCAAACTCATAAGTGGAAGTTTTTACTTCTTCCTGTGAATCAGCTTCTCCGATCCTGTAATTTGCCATTTGTTTTAAAATTCGCCTGAACGGATCAAATAAGTACCCTGATAATAAATAATTTGACAAGAATATGGCTATCACAAGGACAATAAAAACAGGCAAAACAATATGAAAGACATCATCTTTAAACCGATATAGTTCATCCGCTTCTTTTGTCATGGTAAGCCTGTAATCAATTCCATTTACTGTAATATAAGTTGTCTTTTTTCTGTAAATATTCTTTCGTTGCGTGTGTTCATTCATCATCACTGTATCGGTGTATTGGGGTTCAAAGCCAGCAGGAATTTGTTTCACTTTTTGCACTGTTGCCCATGATGAATTAAGCTCTTTGTGAGGTGCTTTATCCAGAATATATCTAACCCTGTGCTCTCTGTGGTGAAAGCGATTTTCCAGGATTTTGTGCATGTGCTTATTCGCTTCATCCTGTAAAATAAAAGCACTTATCAGAAAAGATATAAGGGTAAATCCCAGGTAAAAAATAACAACTTTGGACAGCAATTTAAACTTTCGTTTCTTCATAATTCTTCGGTTAAAAATTTATACCCCATTCCATACATTGACTTTATATAATCTTTTCCACCCGCACGGGTAATTTTTCTTCTAAGGTTTTTAATGTGATTGTAAATAAATTCAAAATTATCTGCCTGGTCTATGTGGTCACCCCACAAATGTTCCGCAATACTTTCTTTAGTCAACAAACGATTTTTATTATAGAGCAGGAAAAGCAACAAGTCATATTCTTTTCGGGTTAATTTAAGCTGTTTGTTGTTAACTGTAACTTCAGAAGCATCCAGATCAATTGAAATTTCATTGACTTCCAGATGATTACTCCCGCCTGCCATTTTTCTTCTTAAAATTGATCTTATTCTTGCATTCAATTCTGCTTTGTGAAAAGGTTTTGTCATGTAATCATCTGCACCGGTTTCCAGGCCTTTCACCTTTGAATCAAGCGCATCTTTAGCTGTAAGAACAATAATAGCCGTTTCAGCATCTCCTTTTTTTATCTCCGGTATCAGGTCTAATCCGTTTCCATCGGGCAATCCCAGGTCCAGAATTACCAGATCATAACTGTATAACTCCAATTTTTCCCTGGCTTCTTGCATTGATAAAGCTATTTCAGTTACAAATCCATTTTCCTTCAGGAAGGAAGCTATTTCATCCACCAGTTGTTGATTGTCTTCAACAATTAACAGTTTCATAAGCTACAAAGTTAGACATAAATGCAATTTAAAGATTTTAAAATAATTAATAATCAATGCACAGAATAAAAGTAACATGGAAATCTGTAGAAAATTTGTTTATTGGATATTTCTTAATGTTAATTAGTTTTTAGAAATTTATTTAGCTTTTCATCAGGTTTTATTTAATATTGCAAAAAAATAAAATGCCCGGCATACAATTAAATATTTCACTAAAATCCTATAATACATTTGGAATCAATGCGATTGCAGCCAACTTTTGTTCCTGTACTTCTTTGGATGAATTGAAAGAAGTATTAAGTGAACCATATTCCCGGAATTTAAGAAAGCTTTATTTAGGAGGTGGCAGCAATGTACTTTTTACCGCCAATTTTGACGGTTTGATGATTCATAACCAGATTAAGGGAATAGAAATAGTTGAAGAAGACAACGAGCAGGTTGTTGTTCAGGCCGGTGCAGGTGAAGACTGGGATGAGTTTGTGGCGTATACTGTCAACAAAGGCTGGTATGGTCTTGAAAATCTGTCTTACATCCCGGGAAACGTGGGTGCCTGTCCGATACAAAACATTGGTGCATATGGAGCAGAAGTGAAAGACACCATTAAGGAGGTTCAAACCCTCAATCCGGAGACCCTTGAAACCGAGAATTTCAGTAATGAAGAATGCCTGTTCGGATACCGCAGCAGCATTTTCAAACACCAGTTAAAAGATAAAAGGATCATCACCCATGTTACTTTTGTTTTGCAAAAAAATGGTAACCTGAAACTTGATTATGGGAATTTAAGAGAAACGGTTGAAATGAAAAACGAGATAACCCTGAAAAGTGTGCGTGACTCCGTTATTGAAATCCGCCGCAGTAAACTTCCCGAACCCGAAAAACTAGGCAATGCAGGCAGCTTTTTCAAGAATCCTGTTGTTTCCATGGAAAAGTTTGAAAAATTAAAAAACAACCATCCACAAATTCCCTCCTATCCCGCTTCCAACAAATTAATAAAAATTCCTGCCGGGTGGCTGATAGACCAATTGGGCTGGAAAGGCTACCGTGAAGGGGACGCTGGCGTTCATCAAAACCAGGCACTGGTGCTTGTAAACTATGGAAGTGCTAGTGGCAAGCAGGTTTTAGACCTTTGCGATAAAATCAGAAAATCGGTTTCCGGACATTTCGGAATTGAGCTGGAGACAGAGGTGAATATTATTGAATGAGGCTGAATTGAGGCTAAGGC